>JBIKQE010000001.1:0-38969 GCA_044349815.1 Chitinophagaceae bacterium
GCTTTTGTTGGAATTCATGCAGTAAATCTTCTATTAATTTCGATTCATGAACAAAATAAGCCGGCCGAATAAGGCTATGCCAATCGCTGCTGTTTTGCGACGAAAAACTCAACAAGTCTTTAGTATATAGCGTTCCTTTTATTTGATCGAGCGATTCATCGTAAACAGGTAAGCGAGAAAACCCGGTGTCGCGCACTTGTTTCTTCACGGCCTCATACGACCAACGAAAATCCAAGGCCGATACATCCAAACGTGTGCGCATAATTTGCTTAACGGTTATTTCGCCAAACTTTAAAATGCCCTTGAAAATATTTTTTTCTTCCTTGGTGGCGGTATGGCCTACCGTTAATTCAATGGCATGCTCAAGGTCTTCATTGCTCAACTCTTTTTTACCTTTGGAAGCAAATCGATGTTCAATAAAATGCGTTGAATTCACTAAAAAGTGACTCAGCGGGGCAAACAATTTATGAATAAAATAAATGAATGGCGCCGTGTATAAACTCATACTCAGGTTGTTTTGCGCAGCATATACCTTGGGTAATACCTCGCCAAAAAGAACCAAAAAAATCGTCACTACCACAATCTGTAGAAAAACATCCACCACATGCACATAGGCTACATCTAAACCCGGAAACAGGGCCTGCACATCCAATAATTCCTTGAAAAATAAATTGGCGCTAATAATAACGGCAATGTTGATGAAGTTATTACCTATGAGAATGGTAGCCAACAAGCGTTTCGGATTTTCAAGCAATCGAAGCACAGTTTGATAAGCCGGTTTCTCTTTGGTTTTTAAATGATTGATATCGCTAGCCGACAAAGAAAATAAAGCCACCTCGGAACCCGAGATAATAGCCGATAAAATGAGTAATACAAAAATCAAAACAGCAAGAACAACCAATGAATTGGCGCTGAGGTGGGTTGTAAGCAGTGTGTTGAGCAGAATATGATATGCCGAATCGGGGTCCAACGTGTTGGGAATTTCGTTTACAATGCCTGCCCGATTTTATCGTTCAGGTTAAGTTGGGTACAAAGATAGTCCTTTCCGCGTTAATAGGGCAATTCCGATGACATATCGTCGGTCGAGTCGCTTATACCAGTCGTATTAAGGCCATTGTTTTCGTCGTGTTCAGAACGGTATTCCGATGTGCGTTTATCAAGCATCACTAAATTCGACGCAATTATCTCTGTCATAAACCGCTTGTTCTTGTCTTTGTCCTCCCACGATCGTGTGCGTAAACTGCCCTCAATATGCACCAAGCTTCCTTTATGCAAATATTTAGACGCTAATTCCGCTAAGCCACGCCACAGCACAATGTTGTGCCATTCGGTTTGTGGCACGGTATTGCCTTTTTTGTCTTTGTACGTTTCGGTGGTGGCTAACGGAAATTTAGCTACCGGAATGTTTCCTTCTATGTATTGAATTTCAGGATCCTTTCCGAGGTTTCCAATCAGGAACACATGATTAACTCCTCTCATAAGCTTGGTTTGGTTTTAGTTCAGCGCTTGGTTAAGGTTTTAAAGATAATCGGAGTTTTTTAAAAAAACAAGTACCATGCGTGGGAAAGCTAGCTCGGAAAGACTTTTTTTAGGAACCCAAAGCAACTCGTGTTCACTTAAAAACGCCTTGCCGGGATCGGGAAATGAATAAAAATAACCGAATATTTTTTGATGCGATAACACTTGTTGAAGCATCTCAGGCTTTGCTTGTTTGCCTGAAAAAGCCCTGTTGTTGGGCCATGACGGCATTTGCACCTCGCCTTCTATCAACCAGGGCGTGTATAATCCCGCCCAAATATCGCCGGATTTGCGCCTGATTAAGGCAATGTGCGTCCGGTTGCTAAATACCCCAAAATGAAAATGGCGATGTTTCAGCGGATTTTTTTTCTTTTTTACAGGAAAAGCATTCGTTTGTTCACTTTTTAACGCCCTGCAATCTGCCCGCAAAGGGCAACGAGGGCATTGAGGTTGATTGGGCGTGCAAACGGTTGCTCCCAAATCCATCATGGCTTGATTGAACAAATCAGCGGCATCCTGAGAAACTAACTGTTGGGCCAGTTCGTTGTAAAATCGTTTGCCCGCTTGGGTTGAGGGTGTTTCGGAGGAGGCCATATACCGGCTTAAAATACGAATTACATTCCCATCCACCGCCGCATAAGGGGCCTTGAATGCAAACGATGCTATGGCCGCCGCCGTGTAATCGCCTACGCCGGGCAAGGCCCGTAAATCGTCGTACGTTCTCGGAAAAACACCTTCATGCGACTCAGAAATCAATTTCGCCGCTTTTATGAGGTTCCTGCACCTGCTATAATACCCCAAACCTTGCCATAAATTGAAAACCACGGCTTCGTCGGCCTGCGCTAAATCGGCTAAGGTCGGAAACCGTTGTATAAACCGTTCGTAATAGGCTAAGCCTTGCTCAACACGTGTTTGCTGCAAAATAATCTCGCTGAGCCAAATAAAATAGGGGTTCTTGATCCCCTTCCAGGGCATACTCCGTTTGTTGTCTTTTTTGTGCCATTGAAGCAATTGCTTCCTAAATCGAATTATTTCAGCCTGCAACAACGTTTTCATGGATTCTACAAAGATGCTATGAAAGATAAGTATTTCATATTACTTTTGCTTATACCATGGTAAAACGTTTTTTGTGAATAAATCTGAATTGATTCATACCATATCCGAACAAACAGGAATTCCTAAAGTGGATATACTCGTTACATTAGAGCAATTCTTTGCCCATGTAAAGTCGACGCTGTCGGCCGGAGAAGAAATTCATATTCGTGGTTTTGGGACCTTTCATCCCAAAAAACGCGCCGCCAAAATTGGTCGTAACATTAAACGCAATACCGCTGTGGCAATACCGGAACATTATATTCCGGCCTTTAAACCGGCTAAAGAATTTACCGACGACGTGAAACGACAAGTGCTCCCAGAAACCGGTAACGATAACCCTTAAACATCCTAATAAGTGCAAAAAAAACAATGGATTTTATTAGGCGTCGGCCTCGTGCTGGTGCTTGCATTAATGCAGTTCGGCAATTTTAGTGGCAAAAAGAAATCAGCCGCCCCGGTAACCGCGCAACACAACGACGCCGAGCACGCTACACCCGAATTTAACATCGAAACCTACTTGGTTGATAAGCAAAAAGACTTATCAGACACGGCTAAAGCCCGTTCCGAGAAATTAATTCAAAACTTTAAAAATCAAGTAACACCTATAGCCTGTAAGGATTTGGCCGAGTTTTGGGAGACCCACGACGACCTCACCGCAGCCTCTTATTATTATAAAAAGGGCGCACTTTTGGAAAATACCGAAAAAAGCCTCACCTTTGCAGGCCAATTATTATTGGTTTTGATGCAACGCAATCAAGATCAAGGTATAAGGACTTGGCAGGCCAAGGAAGCAATAGATTGTTTTAGCCGTGTTTTGGAAACTAATCCAACCAATACCGACGCTAAAATTGCCTTAGCCACTTGTTACACAGAAGGTACCGGCGAAACCATGAAAGGGGTTACGCTGTTGCGCGAAGTGACTGCCCAGGATAGTACGCATATCGCGGCCAACGTCATCCTCGGAAAACTAGCCATTCAATCCGGCCAGTTCGATAAGGCCCAACGTAGGTTAGAAATGGTGGTCTCGAAACAACCCGAAAACACAGAAGCTATGTATTTCTTAGCCGAAGCGTATAAAGGGTTGGGCCAAAAAGAAAAAGCGGTGAAGTGGTTCGAACAGTGTAAAAAACTGGTCAACAGCCCCGAGTTTTCTGCCGAAATCGATCGCTATATGCAGTCAATGAAGTAATTGTATTTGTAAACTTAAAAATATTTAAATATGCCTTGCGGAAAAAAACGTAAACGTCATAAGATTGCTACCCACAAACGTAAAAAACGTTTGAGAAAGAATCGTCATAAAAAGAAATAAGCTTTTATGCTAAATGGTTACGAAAACTCACTGCGGTGAGTCTTTCGTGTATGTGCCTATAGCGTCAATTACCTTCTATTTTTGTGGAAAAAGAACTGGTTATACAATCCTCTGAAACGGGGATTGAGATTGCCTTGTTGGAAAACAAGAAAATCGTTGAACTACACTACGATAACTCGGGGGGTAGCTTCAATGTAGGCGACTTGTATTTAGGCAAGGTTAAGAAAATTATGCCCGGTTTGAACGCGGCCTTCGTCGATATTGGTCACGAAAAAGATGCCTTTCTTCACTACACCGATCTAAGTCCTCAATTTAAAAGCTTACAAAAGTTTACCCAAACCGCCATTTCCGATAATGGCAGTAAGCCCTTCCACTTTGGCGATTTCGCCCTCGAAGAAGATATTGTAAAAACAGGCAAAATGTCGGAAGTAGCCGGCAATAAACCCTTTGTATTGGTTCAAATTTTAAAAGAACCGATCTCTTCCAAAGGCCCCCGAATCAGTTGCGAACTCTCTATCCCGGGCCGCTTCTTGGTAATGACCCCCTTCAATAATTTTGTGTCCATCTCACGCAAAATTCAATCAACCGAAGAGCGCAAACGACTACAACGCATCATCGAAAGTATCAAGCCCAAAAACTTTGGTATTATTGTGCGCACCGCCGCCGAAGGACAAAGCACCGCCGAACTCCATCAAGATTTACTTCAGATGGAAGAAGCCTGGAAAATGATTTTTCAAAACCTCCAAGGGGCTAAAGCAGGACAAAAAATTCTGAGCGAACAAAACAAAACCACTTCCCTACTTCGCGACCTCCTCAATAAAGATTTTAACCGCATCCTCGCCAACGACGCCGGCATCGTTAAAGAAGCCAAAGAATACATCGCACGCATTGCCCCAGGCCACGAAAAAATTGTGCAAATGCACACAGGCACTGCTTCCGTGTTCGATTCCTTGGGTATTTCAAAACAAGTTAAATCGTCGTTCGGCAAAACCGTTATGATGGATAGCGGCGGCTATTTAGTAATCGAACATACCGAAGCCCTCCACGTTATCGACGTCAACAGTGGCCACAAATTCTCGAGCCCCGATCAAGAAGCCAACGCCTTCAATACCAATATCGAAGCCGCCGAAGAAATTGCGCGCCAATTGCGTTTACGCGATATCGGCGGTATTATCGTTGTCGATTTCATCGATATGCGCAACCCCGATCACCGTCGCGATATCGTGCAGGCCATGGAGCGCTTCATGAAAAAAGACCGCGCCCGGCACACCGTATTGCCCCTCTCGAAATTCGGGTTGCTCCAAATCACCCGCCAACGCCTTCGCCCCGAAATCAATATCAGCACCGTTGAAACCTGCCCCAGTTGCCAAGGCAGTGGCAAAGTGCGCTCCTCGCAACTTCTCCTCGACGATATTGAAAAACACATCAAATATTTGTTGGGCAACCTCAACACCGCCGTCGAATTGGTGGTGCACCCCATCGTAAAATCGCACCTCACCAAAGGACTCCTCTGGAACTCGATTTTCGCAAAATGGAAGAAAAAATACGGCTCCTTCACCCTCATCGACGACGAAGGCTACGAATTCTTACAATACAAATTCTTCGACAAAAACACCGGCGAAGAAATGAAGTTTTAGGGCTACTCGTTGGGGCTGTCATCTTCCTTTCTTTCTTCAACAACTATCGGGCTACGCCGGGCTCCGCTATCGCTTCGGTGGCCGCCTGCGGCAGGCCACTAAACCCTTTGTATCCCGCAGCCTTTGAACCAATTACATCCTTCGTCTTTCCTTCAATTCCGTATCAAAAAAAACGAAGCCAACACACATAGCATTCAGGTCGGTTCAATTCCCTAAAAAATGCTACTTTTGAGCAAATTTTATACAAACATCTATGGCTGAAGTAATTCGAATGCCTTTGTTGAGTGATACCATGACGGAAGGCGTAATTGCCCGTTGGAATAAACAAGTGGGCGATTCCGTTAAAAGCGATGAATCTATTGCCGATGTTGAAACCGATAAAGCCACGATGGAAGTAATTCCTTACGTGGATGGAACCTTGCTGTACATTGGCGTTGAGCAAGGCAAGGCCGCTAAAGTAAACGATATTATTGCCATCATCGGGAAACCCGGTGAAGATATTCAGTCCTTACTCCAAACGCCAACTGCATCAGTGACCTTTGAACCCGCACCTGCCGCACCAAGCGCAGCACCCGCACCTGCAACCCCCACGGCCGAACTTACTATCCCAAAAGATATCACCGTTATTCGAATGCCGCTCCTCAGCGACACCATGAAG
Organism: Chitinophagaceae bacterium; assembly: GCA_044349815.1. Classification (GTDB taxonomy): domain Bacteria; phylum Bacteroidota; class Bacteroidia; order Chitinophagales; family Chitinophagaceae; genus OLB11. Next base: position 6,218 of record JBIKQE010000001.1, read on the forward strand.
GAAGGTAAAATTGTAGCATGGCATAAACAAGTAGGTGATATGGTGAAAGCCGACGATGTACTTGCCGATGTGGAAACCGATAAAGCCACGATGGAAGTAGTTGGTTACGCCGAAGGGGTTTTGTTATACCAAGGTGTAAAAGCCGGCGAAGCCGCTGTTGTGAATGGTGTGATTGCTGTTGTAGGAAAAGCCGGTACCGATTTAACCCCGTTTATGGCGGCTATACTAGCCCCCGAAGTAACAGGTAACGCATCAACTGCCGCTCAACCCGCATCAACGCCATCGGTGGCTACGCCAACGGCAACAACCACACCAAGCACCGAAGTGCATCACGATACCGATGCCCGCATCAAAGCATCGCCCCTTGCTCGTCAAATAGCCCAGCAAAAAGGAATTAATCTTCATACGATTCATGGCTCAGGCGATAATGGCCGTATTGTTAAACGCGATGTGGATGCTGCCGTGTCGTCACCAAAGACAAGCACCTCGCCAACAACACAAGCATCAGTACAGGTATCGGTGCCAACATTCATTGGCCAAGAAGGTTATACCGATACGCCGGTAACGCAAATGCGCAAAGTAATTGCCCAACGCTTGAGCGAAAGCAAATTCACCGCGCCGCATTTCTATCTGAAAATGAGCGTTTATATGGACGCGCTTCTTGATGCCCGTAAAAAAATAAACAACCAAACCGAAACAAAAATTTCGGTGAACGATTTTATTATCAAGGCCGTAGCGATGGCCCTCGAAAAACACCCTGGTGTAAACAGCAGCTGGTTAGGCGATACGATCCGTCAATACCATCACATCCATATTGGCAGTGCCATTGCTTTAGAGGAAGGCCTGATTGTTCCGGTGGTGCGCCACGCCAACATGAAGTCGCTTAGCCAAATTGCAGCCGATGCCGCTTCGCTTTACGACAAAGCCCGAAATAAAAAAATTCAACCCGCCGAATTCACCGGCAATACTTTCACCATTTCTAATTTAGGCATGATGGGTATCGACGAATTCACGGCTATCGTTAACCCACCCGATGCCTGCATTTTGGCCGTGGGTAAAACAACGCCAACACCCGTGGTAGAAGGAACTGATATTACCATTAAACAGGTTATGAAATTAACCCTAAGTTGCGATCATCGTGTAGTGGATGGTGCCGTTGGTGCTAGGTTCTTACAAACGCTTAAAACATACTTGGAAGAACCCTTGTTGATGTTTGTTTAAAACACGTTTCACAAAGCAACTTGAAGCATGAATCAAGGTATAACATCTAATAAATTTTAGTTCATGAAATATGTTGTTCGTGCCATATTGTTCTTGTTTGTTTTTTCAGTTAATACGGCTTGGGCACAAGTCAACAATTATTTTTTTTCGCAGTCCTTATCAACGTATACCGTCATCAATGGTACACAAATCGATTCGCTCAACGAAGATGATGTGTTTCATAAGAATATTCCAATTGGCTTTTCATTCACCTATAATGGTAATGTAACCGACAGGATAGGAATTTGTAGCAATGGGTTTATTGTAATGGATAGCTTAAACCACTCTGCCTTGTGGACGCCTACCAATGGGTCTATTAATCAAATTAATGTACTCATGGCCAATCTGAAAAATATCAATCCAACAGGTAGTATTCAATACGCCACGTTGGGTACTGCTCCCAATCGAGTATGTGTTGTTCAGTGGAAAGAGTATGGCATATCCGGACTAGCCCTTTGCCGATTGAATGCGCAAATTCGTTTGTACGAAGGAAGTAATTGTATTCAATTGTGTTATGGCACCAATTTGTTGTCGGGTAATGCCGGTAAATCGTTCAATGTAGGGTTGGTAGGAAATAATTTCAACGATTATAGTTTACGAACCGGCAACGTTAATTGGGTAAATAGCAATAAGTCTACTTCTTATCCGGGCCCCGGCTTGTTTTTGAATCCGCTGGTGGTATTACCAGCCGGCTTGGTGTATAGCTATGGTAATTGTCCGCCAGCCGGCATTCCGTATTATTACATTCGCGGTAGTGTTTATAAAGATGTCAATAACAATGGTGTGCGCGATGGTGGAGAACTCGGCATGCCCAACATAACCGTGTACGATAGTCTGCAAGCTGAATATACCAATACCGACAATAACGGCGATTATTCATTGCCCTTCCACGATTCCCTTCAAGTGTATCGCGTTAAAGTTCTTCCCCCCAATTATTATACTATATCGTCTACACCCGTTTCGTATAGTTTGTACCCCGATACACAATCGGTTGTTAATCGCAGCTTTGGTTTGTATGCACTGCCTTACAAATACGATATGCGCATTGCATCAACGTCCTTGAATGTGCCGGGAGCAGGTAAAATAGTCACCCTCTCAACAAGCTACCAGAATGTAGGAACATCTTTGTTGACCGGCGATACAATTTTTCTTAAAAAAGATGCTCGTTATTCGTTGGTCAATGCCAACCCAACACCCGATTACATCAGTGGCGATACATTGGCTTGGGTTTACAGCAATTTGCAAGTAGACGAGTACCGCCATATTTTACTAACGCTTCTAACGAGCAATACGGTAAATGCGGTCGATACGTTACGCTCTGTTTGGACGGCCAAACCCATTGTAAACGACACGGTTCCTTCCAACAATCAATGCTACTTGAATCAACGCACCAATGTAATATCATCACCCAACGGTAAAAGTGTAGTGCCCGACGGATTAACGCTTCAGGGTACTGAATTGGTTTATACCATTCGTTTCCAAAATACAAACAGCGGATTTAGTCCCGAAAATGTGATTGTTCGCGATACGCTAAATGCCAACCTCGATTTTGCTAGTTTCCGATTGTTAGGAGCAACTCATCCATTAACGTATACCCTTTCGGGCAATGGAGCCTTGCAATTTACTTTTGCAGGTATCAACTTGCCCGATAGCACGAGCAATGAACCAGCCAGTCATGGTGCCGTTTCATATACTATCAACCCGAAACCCGGCTTACCCGAAAATACCACCATCCCCAATCGTGCTTTTATTGGTTTCGATTTTCAGTCCGCTGTTCAAACCAACACAACACAAAATATTATAGTGTCGGCATGGCCCAATAGCTTGCAATCGTTGGCAAGCGCAATTTCGGCAACCGTATATCCTAACCCAAGCACCAACCGTGTTTACATCCATGTACTCCAACCGCTTGGTGCAACTCGGTTTACGCTCTGCAATCAAACAGGTAGTGTTGTTCTCAACGAACAACATCTGCTAAACGAAACTACTTCCTTATCGCTGGCCCATTTGCCATCCGGTATTTATTATTTAACCATGCAATGGGAACAAGGAAAACAAACCGTTCAACTGATTCGTAAATAATAGCCGGTAATAAATTTCCTCATTCTCTTCGCGAAGCCTAATTTTACCCAATGGCCATGCAGTACTCTTTCGATACGTACATTGCGCAATACCTTCAACGCGAAGGTCGTTGTGCTATTCCCCATTGGGGCGTATTGCGTCTTCAATGGCAATCGGCCCAGTGGCAAAACAATAAACTACGTGCACCACAACAAAACGTGCTGTGGGAACACAATGCTCAAACATCCAATTTGTTGTTGAGCCAAATTGCCACCGATACCCAAACTGCATTGCCGCTGGTTGAAAAAGCCTATGCCGCTTGGTTAAAGCAACTTGAAGATACCCTTCATGCCAATCAATCGTACAACCTGGCCGCACTAGGCACCTTCACAAAACAAAACGACAATTTTGTTTGGGAAACCAATGCCATTTTTCATTCCAATGCCGAAGTAACTTGGCCAAGCGGATTAAGCGTAGCCAAGCAAGAAAACGACCCCGTAACCCTTCCCGTTGACATAATGGCCGAGCCAAGTACATCGAATAACACCTTGCTTTATATCGCCTTGGGTTTGTTGATATTGGTATTGGCCGGCGGACTCTTTTGGTACAATCAAAACAAGCAATCGTTGCCTGAAACCACGATGCCTGAACCCACAACACCGCCAATGCCTGTGGTGGATACCGTCAAAACGGATACGACCCAAACAGATACGTTACAAGCAATATCCAAGGCGCCAGGTACAAGCAACGATTCGAACCACTTCGATGTGGTGGTGTATCGTTACAATGCCGAAGCAACGGCGCAAAAACAAGTCAATAAATTTACACGCAATGGCAACAACAGCAGGGTGGTGCGTAGCGCCGATAGCCAGTACTTAGTTGTTATTCGTGCCGTAACCACGCAAACCGATACCCTACGTGTTGTTGATTCCATCCGATGTTTCTTCAACCCGAAAGGGCGATTATACATACTGAAGTAAGCCACTAAACGAACTTCTATGACCTACTACTCGTTCTCTCCTATGGGGAGACTCCTGCTATGCTGGATGGCAGGCATTATGGCAACCACTTGGGGCCATCCTGCTAACAACCTCGCTTTATGGGCTGGGGCTTTTTGCCTGTTGTTGACAGTTTTTATATTTGAAAACCGTCGGCCTGCTGATCGCCAACCCCAATTCATGACCATCTTATTAATGCTGTTGCCTTTTTCGCTCAGCATTGTAAACACCCAACAAATGGATGAACGCCGATGGCACAACCATTATACGCACGTGCCCGATTCGGTTTATAATGCCACGGTGCGTATTCTTCAGCCCGCCGAAGAGAAACCCAAAACCATCAAATTGTGTGTGGCCTTGGAAACCTATCGGGTGGGCGATACGCCCAAAAACATCCGCGGAACCATGTGGTTGTACATCAATAAAACCAACTTGCCACAGGCTTTGTTTTGGCCCGGACAATCACTCTATGTTCGTCTTAAACCCCAATCCATTTCAACTCCAAATTTGCCGGGGGCATTTAATTTTTCAGCTTATGCCGCTCGCCAACAAGTGTATGCTACGGCATTTTTAACATCGTCGGATTGGTGTTTTGTCAATAAAAAACCGAATGGCTTGGCCGCTCAACAAGTTAAAATAACGCATACGCTAAAAACAATCCTGGCCCAAGGCATTCCCGATTCGAATGCCTTGGGTATTGCTGAAGCCCTTTTATTCGGCTATCGGGGCGATATCGATAACAGTACGTGGGAGGCCTATGCACGAAGTGGTATTGTGCACGTAATTGCCATTTCGGGCATGCATTTAGGGTTAGTATACACATCCTTGGTGTTTCTGTTTTCGTGGTTACCCGGTAAACGCAGAACGGCTGTAGTGCCCGCCATAATTTGCTTATGGATTTTTGCTTGGATTACGGGTATGCCTGCTTCCGTTATGCGTGCAGCCCTTATGTTTACCCTGCTAGGCCTTGGTCAATTGCTCGGCCAAAAAACCGATACCCTCAATACCCTTCTCGCTTCTGCCTTGTTGATTTTGATTGTTGACCCTATGCAATGCTACGATGTTGGGTTTCAATTATCGTATTGGGCCGTATTGAGTTTGCATTTTTTTTATACCCCCATCCGTCAAAAAATACAAGTGTTCTTTCCAACGCGTTGGGCGCCTGTAGCACAATTAATAGCCGCTACCTTATCGGCACAAGTACTCACCACGCCATGGATGTTATTTTTATTTCATCAGGTGCCACTATGGGTTTTGCTTACTAATCTTATGGCAGTGCCATGGTCCACGCTTTTAATTTATGCCGAGTTGTTATGGGTGTTCTTATGGCCTTGGCACGAACATGTTCAGTTTTTGGGAACAGCTATCACCCACGCCATTGTAGCCTTGAACAAGATAGCCCAATGGGTTGGCAGTCGCTCCGATGCCGTTTGGCAAACCAGTGCATGGTCGGTAGCCGAAATACTGTTTTTATATGCTAGCATAGCTGCCATGTATGTGTGGCACTTAGCCCGCAAACCCCGCTATGCCTTGTGGGTATTATGGACCATGGCCGGCTTAAGTGCTACCATGGCTTACGAAGAAGTTAAGGCCTCTTCGGAAGAAGCATGCATTGTATATTATCAAAAACCACAAGTGGCTATGCAGGTATATGCAAACCAACAACAAGTGTTGCTGGCACCCACCATGCCAAGGGCATTTTGGGCTTATCAATGGCAACCCCTCATGGCTAGCTTACACCTCGATTCGAACAAACAATTACCCCATCGTACATACACAAACAACGGAATTAAGGCCTTGATGGCCAATCGTAAACTGTTGGTATATTTAGAGAAACCTTATGTTGTACGCCGTCCCATCAAGGTGGAAGTATTGGTTTTGGGCAAGTATTGTACACCCGGACCGTGGTTGAGTAGTTGGCAGGCCAAAGTGGCCATTTGTTGTTCGTATAAATCGGCCACGGCCTATACGCAGCATATCGATTCCCTTATTTATTTGAAGCAATCGGGCGCTTGGCGGGGTTTTACAAGTCCTTAAGGAGGCAAACTTTTTTACCCCCTCATATCGGTCTATCTTTGCCCCGCTCAACCACGTTTATGAACAAGAAAATTCAATCGGCCCTGATTTCGGTTTTTTATAAAGACGGATTAGATACGCTCGCACAAACCTTACACAAGCTCGGTGTTACTATTTATTCCACCGGGGGCACCCAACAATTCATCGAACAATTGGGTATTCCTTGCGTGGGTGTTGAAACAGTAACCGGTTATCCTTCTATTTTAGGTGGCCGTGTAAAAACCTTGCACCCTAAAATGTTTGGAGGCATTCTTGGTCGCCGGGCAAACGAACAAGATGTACAGGAAATGGCGCAATACGATATTCCGGTACTCGATTTAGTGATTGTTGATTTGTATCCGTTCGAAGAAACCGTTGCGAATACGACCGACGAAAAACTCATCATTGAAAAAATAGATATCGGTGGTCCGTCTATGATTCGTGCTGCCGCTAAAAATTTTAGCGATGTGGTGGTACTCGCTTCCAAAAGCGATTATGCGGTATTGAATCACATGCTTGTAACACAGCATGGCGAAACCACGGCAGAACAACGTAGGGCCTTTGCCGCCAAAGCCTTCGAGGTTGTGAAGCATTACGATATGGCCATTGCCGATTATTTCAATGCCGATACCACGGTGTTGCGTTACGGCGAAAACCCACACCAGCAAGCCCGATTCATTGGTAAGCTGAACGAATGGTTCACGCAATTAAACGGCAAAGAATTATCGTACAATAATTTAGTAGATGTTGATGCCGCCATGCAACTCATGCACGATTGCACCAACCATACCAACGCGGTATTTGCTATCATCAAACACACCAATGTATGTGGTATCGCTGAACGAATTGGTGTTCATACGGCCTGGGAAGCGGCCTTGGCGGGCGATCCTGAAAGTGCCTTTGGCGGGGTGTTGGCCTGTAATCAACCCATCGATCGCTCAACCGCCGAAGCCATCAACGACATCTTTTTTGAAGTGTTGCTGGCACCCGCATTCAGTGCCGATGCCCTTGAATTATTAAAACAAAAAAAGAACCGCATTTTACTGGAAACAAAAACCATTGATTTACCAACGCAACAAGAAAAGTCGTTGTTGAATGGCCGTGTTATTCAAGATAACGACCACGGCACAGAAGCTACTTGGAACGAAGTGGGTGGCCGCGAAACCACCGATGCCGAAGCCGACGATTTGCGTTTTGCCAATATGGTGGCCAAACATTTAAAATCGAATGCCATTGCCTTGGTGAAACACAAGCAATTGATTGGTAAAGGCTGCGGACAAACATCGCGGATTGATGCTTTGCGTCAGTCGCTCGACAAAGCCCGACAGTTCGATTTTGACTTGGATGGTGCCGTGATGGCCTCCGATGCCTTCTTCCCCTTCGACGATTGTGTGCGTATGGGCCACGAAGCCGGCATCACTGCCTTTATTCAACCCGGTGGCAGTATTCGCGATAAAGACTCCATTCAATATTGTCAAGAACAAGGTCTCGCCATGGTAATTACCGGCACCCGCCATTTTAAGCATTAATTAAAAGTGCGTTAAAAAATGCCGAGCTCCCATACGTGATACGAAATCGTGTATATTTGATATTCTAAATTCTGTTTAATATGAAAAAAATACTGTTTGCTTTTTTGGGATTGATGTTGTCGTTCCAATTATCGGCCCAACAACAAGACTTGCCAAAAACAACCGTTCGCGATATCAACGGTAAACCCATAGCCTTCAACGAAACATTCGAAGCGGGTAAAGTAACACTCGTGAGCTTTTGGGCCACTTGGTGTATTCCATGCAAGCAAGAAATAAAAAATATTAAAACCAAATTGGAAGGTTGGAAGAAAGAAGCCGACTTCAATTACATGACCATCTCCATCGACGATTCGCGCGCTACTGCGATGGTAAAAACGTATGCTAAATCGCAAGGTTGGACCTTCCCGACGTTCCTCGATCCGAACAGTGATTTAAAACGTTCCCTCAATTTTCAGAACGTACCCTATACCATGATTGTAGATAAGAATGGTAAAATTGTTTTCCAACATACCGGTTACGAAGAAGGCAGCGAAAACATGCTCTTCGAAAAAATTAAAGAGCTGAGTAAATAAAAAAGCCACAACAAAACACTAAAAGCCGCCTTGAAAAGGGCGGTTTTTTTTTGAAGCTCGGCGATATCTCTTTATTCAACACCCGTCTTGCTGTCCGCTCCAAAGCCCTCACCCACTCCGCTTCGCTACATGGCCTCGGTGTTTTCCGCTACCATCAAGGCTAGTTTTCATCGTTTGGAAGGGGGCTTCAGCGGGGGAACAGCCAGGGGTTGAGTAGTTTTATAGAACTAACTACAAATATGTTTTAATGGAAATGAGAGAGGGACATATTGATGTTATTGGGGGAGATATTTGGGGGATGGGTATCGCTTTGAAAGTGAATGGGTGTAATTTTGTTTAACGCTTAACGATATTTTTTAACTCTATTGCGCACTTAACGGTGATATGTTAAGGGGGAGTAGTTAAAGGTATAAGTGATTTGACGTTAAGCTCAAGAATATTAAATGGTTTATGAAATACAGTTACTCAAAAACTATACAGGAACTTAAGGATCACGCATTAATACCTGTTGGTGATATTTACGAATTTGAATCCGCGAGAATTGCTCCGATTTACGAAAGATATTATCAGTTTTGCCAAGAAAATCTAGAAGAGAAATCAAATGAATACAATATTCAACCATCAAGATTTTATTTTAGAAATAAATTCGGTATAAATGCTCAGGCAGGATATCAGAATGGTATTTATATTGTCGGAGTAAATATGTCTACTATAGATTCTTTGTATTCACTCTTGCATGAAAGAAACGACATTTTTGAAGTAGATAAATGTTTATCGGAGTTATACGGCTCGTTAATTTCAGAATTTGATGTTCCTGTTGGTCATTTGATGTTCCAACTATCGACATTGTTTATTTTCTATCATGAGAAGGCTCATTTAGGCCAATTTTCTGGAGAATCACATGAATGGTTAACTGAGGTTTTGAAAACGGAATATTCTGCCGAACGCCATGCATTAGAATTAGATGCTGATATTGATGCCGCACACTTCATCTGTTTTCATCTTTTGGAATATTTCAAAAAATTATCTCCACAAGAAAGAACTTCAGAGAATTTGGAAAAAACACTTTCAATTGGAATAGCTAGTATATTTTCTTATTTTTTAATATATTTTGAAAGAAGTGGTGATATATACTTTAATGAACATTCTCATCCTCATACTTTAGTAAGAATAAGTTATATACTTGACTGTATGATAAGAGTAGCTGAACATAATCTTCCTGATGATATAACCATTAATTCAGTAAAAGTCCTCAATGAAAGTTTCAAAATTACCGATCAATATTACAAAAGGGTTAATGACTCTGATTTGGTTAAAGATTTTATTAATCAGTTCAAAATTGAAGCCAACAAAATAACTGACTATGTAAATACACTCTTGGAATTTTCTAAGAGAATGCCGAATTTGATCAAGAATAGATTCAGCCTGCCGCCAATAAAAGGCTAATACGCAAGCGCGGCTGGATGTATTGGCTGATTTTTTTTCATTATTTAGTTTTGGGAATTAAGTTAAACTGATTATCTTTATTTTCATACCTGCGTTTGCCTGCAACTTTTATGCACAACAACTATATATATGCTAAATAAATTTAAATAACAAAAACAATGCAAACTTTCTTGCCAATTAATAAATGCATTTATTGTGGTGAAACCAATAATTTAACTGATGAACATATTGTACCATTTAGTCTAAATGGCACATGGATACTTCCAAAATCTAGTTGTTTAGATTGCGCAAAAATCACTTCAGCATTTGAAGGAAGAGTTGCAAAAATGTTTGCTTCATTTAGACAATCTTCAAATTTGAAAACAAGAAGGCCAAAAAAAAAGAAACAAACCATTTCATTAAGAGATGATAGATGTAATATTATAGAAATGCCAAATGAAGGAATGTGGGACATTATTCCAACTTTTAAATTTAGTTTACCAGGTATATATAACAAAGATTGGAACTTATCAAAAAAATGGGAGGAAACAACTCTTGGCATTATGACTAATCATCCAAATGAAACAAAGTTGTCGCATTGGAAGAAATTTAGTACCAATACTTTTATCTATGAATCCTCATCATTTGATATTAACAGTTATGCTCTTATGCTAGCCAAAATTGGCCATTGTATTGCTGTTGGACATTATGGGTTTGACAATTTTGATCACTTTTTAACTCCTTTTATTTTAGGAAATGATAAAGTAAACTTCAGTTTAACACTTGATTCCCCTAACCTAAATACCAAACCAAATAGTTTAATTTCAATAAATTTATCATATTTCGTAGGAAGCTTTAATGAAATATTACCTCCTAAATTATTCGATCACGAATACGGATTTGAGCTACAAAAAAGTGATATCCCTAATGTGCAATATTTGATATATTCTCGTGTTAGACTTTTTCCATTTGCTGGAGGACCTACGGCATGTGTTGTTGTTGGAAAAGCAAATCAACAACAATATTTAAAGTGTCTTAATCATCAGAAATAAACTAGCCTGCTTTATACGTAACATCCGGTTTTCGCCAATTGGCTAATGTGATTCCAAATGGTGTTGAAGCTGTTCAGTTGTTAACAGTTTGTCAATAAATTGCTTTGATTATTTCTCTGAAATGAAAATTCGTAATAAAATAATTGATTTTTAAATAAGTCTAGATTTTGATAAAAACCTTTACATTTGCAATCAAATTTTACATTTAAATTTATTACATTTACAAAGGCGTCATAAAGAACCTCTTTTTATGCTAGCAATAAATACATACAATTCTTTTGACAATAATTTGACCAATGCGAAAGCAGTTGTTGGTTTGGAGTTGCTATACGAAAGTTTTAGAAAACAAGTCGGAAAGTTTTTTATACTAATGGTGGTTTGTTTAGTATGTCTACCTTTTTTGTTACTATTTGGTTTATGGTTACAAACCAAACGTAAGAGTTTTCAAAAACACATGAAAAGAGATGTTAAATCATTTAGAAATTATAGTGAATACCAAGAATTTAAAGAGTATTTATCAAAATTAGATAACCTAATGCCCTCATTAAATAAGGTAAATAAATATAATCTTAAAAAGGTTCCATTTCCTTTTAAATATACTTTAACTCAAATGCAGAAAATGGCATCAACAATTGTTACTTATAACGATTGGCAAAAAAGTAGGCTAAATAGTCTGAACGATGAACAATTTAAAAGCAATGGTAGTCAAGTATTCAAGCATATTTCAGAGAGAGAATTATGGAATAATAGGAACCAAGCTTACCAATATTGGTTTTAGATAATGTTTATATCGTTCTACGTTTTTTCAAAACTAAATTTTGTTACAAAAAAAATTGGTGATGATGTTCTCATTGAACACACCTATGCTTTTAGAGGTAAAACAGGTAAAAGGTATATCGTTACCGTTGAACAATATGACTATTCAATACATATTATAAAATTTTGTTTACAAGAAAGAAAGATTTATTCAGATAGATTTAATCAATTGACACATCTCAATGAATGTAGTAGGGTTCTTACAACAATAGGTGAAATAATGAAACATGTTCTTAAGAAAAACCCATTTGCATCATTTGGTTTTGTTGGTACAAACTTACCTGTTGAGGAAAAAAATAATACAAAACGTTTTAAACTATACAGAAGGGTGGTTAGTCAAATTATTTCTCCTGTTGCATTTGAGCATAAATATTCACAAAGGCATAGCGCATATTTACTTCTAAATAGGAATAATCAAGAGATTGATTTATTGAATAAAGTAACTGTTATGTTTGAAAGAATTTACTTATTACAGTAATTTTTTTTTTAATTTAAGTTATTGTTTTCTCAAGTTTGGTTTTTCTATTATCTGGTGTTCCACATTCGGTGAAGTGAATTCGTTTAAAAGTGTTATGCTATTGAGTTTAGAATAACGTCTTGTTGTCTGTGTGCTTATGCCCAATTTCAATTACAGGTACTTTAGTGCTCTGTGTAATTAAGTTTTCACAACATCGTCAATTTTCTATAGATAGTTGTGCTAACATCCTTTTAATCTAGCAAATCAAGTAAACCCCGCAACATCCTCGCCCACTCCATTTTTATATAGACAACGCAATTGAGGCGAGAAACGATGCGGAGAAGATAGGATGTGACACAAACCACGTGTGAAAATGTTGTTTCGTTTGCTGAAGAAAGAAGAAGGCGCTGATCCGCCTCAGGCGGATAGCCCCGATTGAAACGGATAGCTCCGCGTTCCGCAGGACGCGGACTAGGAGTGGAAAGCGGGAAGAAGCTGACGAAAGCGATGCTGATGCGCTTCGAAAAAATTAAATGGTTTCGAGGCTGATGGTGTTTACTTTGGTAGCGTCGAATGGGCGTGTTAGTTTGATGTAGTTGTCGGTATAGCCTTCCATGCTGCCGTCTTTTTGGGCGTGTTCGAAGAGGGTTGGGCGCGTTTCGCTGCGGTGTTCTTCGGTGAACAAGTTCATTTTCTTTTCCGATAAATCGCGGAGACGGGCATTGCGCATTTTGCGTTCGTGAACAGGCACTGCGCCGGGCATGCTGGCCGCCGGTGTGTTTTCGCGTTCCGAGTACGTGAATACGTGCAAGTAGGAAATGGGCAGTTGGTGGAGGAAATCGAAGGTGTCGTGAAAATGCGCTTCGGTTTCGCCGGGGAAGCCCACAATCACATCGACACCAATGCAAGCGTGGGGCATTTTTTCTTTGATGAGGGCCACGCGTTCGGCATATAATTCGCGGCGATAACGACGGCGCATGGCGGCTAGCATTTCGTTGTTGCCGCTTTGCAAGGGCATATGAAAGTGCGGCATGAAACGCTTAGAAAGGCTGATATATTCGATGAGTTCGGGGTGTAATAAATTAGGTTCGATGGAGGAAATGCGAAAGCGCGGCATGTGGCTTTGCGTTTCGAGCGCCTTCACTAATTCAAAAAAATCTTCGTTGTGTTTGCGGTTGCCTTGATGTCCTTTGCCAAAATCGCCGAGGTTGACGCCGGTTAATACAATTTCTTGCACGCCCGATTGGTGGAGTTCGTGCACATTGTTGAGAACGCCTTGTACGGTATCGCTGCGGCTGTGTCCGCGAGCGAGGGGAATAGTGCAAAAGGTGCAGGAATAATCGCAACCGTCTTGTACTTTTAAAAAGGTGCGTGTTCGGTCGTTCATTGAAAAGGAGGCGTTGAAACCTTGCACCGATTCAATATCGCAGCTGTACACTTGGGCTTTGTTGCCGGGTTGAAATTGCTTGAGGTGTTCGGCAATATTGTATTTTTCGCCGGTGCCAATCACCATATCCACGCCGTCCATGTTGGCAATTTGGTCGGGTTTAAGTTGGGCGTAACAACCGGTAATAACCACGGTGGCATCCGGGTTTTGTCGTTTCACTTTTCTAATGAGTTGCCTGCATTCTTTATCGGCATTATCGGTTACCGAGCAGGTGTTGATTACATACACATCGGCGGGCTGTTGGAAATCGGTTTTTTCGTACCCTGCCGTTTCGAGTTGGCGCGATAGGGTGGAGGTTTCGGCGAAGTTTAATTTACAACCGAGGGTATGAAACGCGATGGATTTGTTCGATGACACGGGTGCAAAAGTACGGGCAAATGCTGAAAAAAAACCGCCATCGGGTGGGATGGCGGTTCGAATACGTTGAATTGTTCGAATTAGTATAGGCTACCTTGGCGCATATTTTTTTGCCAGCGAATATCGAAGCCGATGCCGGTCATCACCATCCAATTGCTTTGCGAAAAGCGTTTGCCATTCATGGGGATGTTGCGGTCGGTTACATATTCGTTGCGGAGGTGATTTACCCCTAAACGCCACATCAGCACTTCGTTGATACGGAAGGTGCCGTATAATTCCGTCATGATGGTACCATAGCTTTCGCCACCCGGAATTTGGCAGTTGAAGGCGTAAGGTTCGGTGTAATAACGGGTGCCGGGCGGAACGGGGTCGGTTTCGTAGGAGTGGAAATATCCTTCTTTACGGTCGCCGAAGTTCACGCCTCCAATGTCGGTAGTGAAAATGATATTCACGCCTTTCTTGACAAAGATTTTTACGGCGAGGTATGCATTAACAGTGTTGGTTTGAATATCCTTCATAAACATCGAGTCGGCTCCGCCGGGGTTAGCGGCACTTAATACGGCACTTGATGTAGTATAATCGCGGTCTTTCGAAAAGAATAAGTTGCCACGAACACCTGCACCAATGCTAATGGTTTGGCGTTTACGCCCAATGCCATGCATGTAATGAATGTTGGCGCCAGTGCCCCAATGGGGATTGCCATAATACCCGAAATTGCCGTAAACACCGGCTTCAGCCGTTCTTTTTTTGAGTGCTTTACGCATGTTTTGTGCCTGAGAGGGCAACCACAAGGCCAGGATGGCCACTACCATGAATAATTTCCTTAACATCGGGCGTTTCGTTTTCTAAGGTCTAAAAATAAGCCAGGCTGAAGAGATTTCCAACATTTTTTTAACGAAGGGGCTTTTGAATGAGCTTCGAAGGGGCTTTCTATAGGTTTTATTGATAGTTCTTCAGTTGAAATGCATCTTGTAGGCTGTTTCGCGCAGGAGTTATAAGCGACCTTTGCGGGTATGAATGCATTTAAAATAATGGCTTGGGGACTTTGCATGGTACTCAGCAGCTGTATTCAAGCCCAAAACAAAAAAACATCGGAAATGAAAACGGAACATCCTTATTACCAACCTGGCCGCACGGAGAAACTATCGGTATCGGATGCGGAATGGAAGAAGGCCTTGTCGCCAGAGCTCTACCGCATTGCGCGACAACAAGGTACCGAATATGCCTTTTCGGGTGAGTATTGGAATTTCTATCAACAAGGAGTTTATCATTGTGCTGCTTGCGGACAAGCCTTGTTTGAATCGGATGGTAAATTTGAAAGCTCGTGTGGGTGGCCCAGTTTTTTTAAGGCGGTGAACGATAAAGCTATTCGGTACATACCCGACCATTCGCATGGCATGGATAGAACCGAAGTTCGTTGCGGTTTATGCGATGCGCATTTGGGGCACATTTTTGATGATGGTCCGCCGCCTACCGGCAAACGCTATTGCATCAATTCAGTAGTGATTCAATTTGAAAAGAAATAAACAATGGCACAATCTATTTTTTTAATAGCCTTGCAATGCATGTTAATGGCATGTTCGGGCGGAGAAGGTCAATTACAAAACTCTAAAGTTTACGATACGATGATACACGAAACTAGTCCCTTGGTTGGGAATATGCAAACCGATACAATCACCTTGGGCGCAGGTTGCTTTTGGTGTGTGGAAGCGCAATTGCAATTGTTGGAAGGCGTAGTGAGTGTGAAGTCGGGGTATGCCGGTGGTTCAGTTAAAAATCCTTCGTACCGTGAAGTGTGTACCGGTGCAACAGGGCATGCTGAAGTAGTGCAAGTGGTTTACAAGCCTGAGGTTTTATCGACCGATGCCTTGTTGGCAGCCTTTTGGCAATCGCACGATCCCACGCAATTGAATCGGCAGGGGAATGATGTAGGTACGCAATACCGTTCGGTTATTTTTTATCATACCGATGCACAGCGGGTATTGGCGGAAGCATACATTAAGAAATTAAACGATGAAAAGGTGTACGATAAACCGGTGGTAACGCAAGTGCAAGCGATGCCGGTATTTTATGAAGCGGAAGACTATCATCAAAATTATTATCGTTTGAATAGCGAACAGGGCTATTGCCAATATGTAATTCAGCCCAAGTTGGAGAAGTTTAAAAAAGTGTTTAAAGACAAGTTGGTACATTAATATTGTTCTTGCTTAGGGAAGTTCAATAACTTTGTGGTATGAACACGCCGGTTGAAACACACGTTGATGGAATGACCTGTGGGAATTGTGCGCTCACTATTACAAATTATTTATCGAAGGCGGGAATAAGCGATGCCGTTGCCAATCCGGTTACAGGAAAAGTAAGTTTCTCGATTGAAGATGCAACCCGTTTGGCCGAAATATATGCCGGTATTGAAAAGTTGGGGTATAAAGTAAAAAGGGCCGAAGGTGAAACTGCGTCGTCGTCTTTTTTTACGTTGCGACGCATGTGGTTGATATCGATGCTGTGTTGGTTGCCTTTGATGGGACATATGTTTTTTTCGTGGTCGGTGTTGCACAATCCGATGGTGCAGTTCTTGTTGTGTTTGCCGGTTTATGTATTAGGAACGTGGCATTTTGGAAGAAGCGCATTGCGTTCGATTCGGAATGGCATTCCCAATATGGATGTGTTGATTTTTATTGGCAGTACTGCGGCCTTTTTTTATAGTATTGCCGGTTGGATATTGTACCCCGACCATGTGCATCATTATTTATTTTTCGAAACCACAGCGTCTATCATTACGTTGATATTGACGGGTAATTTGTTGGAAGAAATTACCATGCGGCAAACGGGGGCTTCGATGACAGCCCTTTTGCAATACCGCGAAGTAAAAGCCCGTATTGTATTTACCGATAGCATTGGTAAAGAAACCATACAAGAAGTTGATAATCAGTTTGTAAAGGTGAACGACATCTTGCAAGTGAATACCGGCGATCGGATTCCGGTGGATGGGGTTTTAGTACGCGGCGATGCTTTGGTAGATGAAAGTATGATGACGGGTGAAAGTTTACCCATCACCAAACAGCTTGGCGATACATTGGTGGGAGGAACGCTCTTAACGGAGGGTGCTTTGCGTATGCAAGTGAGTGCGGTGGGTGAATCAACCGCTTTGTGGCGTATTATTCAAATGGTGAATGAAGCCCAAGCGGCGAAGTCGCCCCTGCAACGATTAGCCGATAAAATATCGGCCATTTTTGTGCCCGTGGTTATTGGCATTGCCTTGTTGACTTTTGTGCTTTCTTTCATGGTAGGGCATCTGCCGATACAGGAAAGCATTATGCGTGCCGTGGCGGTATTGGTAGTTGCTTGTCCTTGCGCTATGGGTTTGGCCACACCGGCAGCCGTCATGGTAGGCATGGGGCGTGCGGCTCGAATGGGGATATTGATGAAAGGGGGCGATGTGTTGCAAAAGTGTGGCGATATTCGCACGGTGGTATTCGATAAAACGGGTACACTCACAACAGGCGATTTAGAAATAGCAGATTTTTATACGGAATTACCCGAGGCCGTTTTTAAAGAGATTGTAAGCACCCTTGAAAGTCATTCGTCGCACCCCATTGCGAAGGCCTTAACCAAGGCATGGCCCGAGCAAGCGCGTATTGATTGGCAATCGGTACAAGAAAAAAAAGGGATTGGTATGGTGGGTGTGAGTGCTGAAGGTATTCGTTGGCAAATTGGTTCGTACCGTTGTTTGCCTTCTGCCATTCCCGAAGAGCAACGCCATGATATTTATGTGTTACGTATGGGTGAACAAGTAGGTTGGATCGATTTAAAAGATGCCTTGCGGCCTGATGTGCCTTCGCTTGTTCAAGGCTTATTGGCCAAGGGTATGAAGGTGGTGATGTTGAGTGGCGACAGGGCAACTAAATGCGAACAGGTAGCTGCGGAGGCTGGAATAAGTTTAGTTCATAGCGATTGTTTGCCGGAAGATAAACTGCGAATTTTAAAAACATATATGAACGAACAACCCGTTGCCATGGTGGGCGATGGCATAAACGATGCACCCGCGTTGGCCACGGCATCGGTTGGTATTTCGTTGAGCGATGCAACGCAAATTGCGATGCAACAAGCCGGGGTTGTTTTAATCAATAATCAAATTAGCACCTTGCCCTTGGCGCTGTCGCTAGGGCATCATACCTATATTACCATTCGTCAGAATTTGTTTTGGGCTTTTTTTTACAATGTAATTTCTATACCGGTGGCGGCCTTGGGAGGCTTAACGCCGGGTTGGGCGGCGGCTATTATGGGACTAAGCGATGTTATTCTAATTGCTAATTCCATTCGCTTGCGGTATAAAAAGCTGTCTTGAATCAAGTGTTTTATTGATTGAATTGGTCTATTTTTGCCACATCTTTCAAAGGTTAAAGACAATAATTATGAATTTACAAATGCGTATTTTATGTATGATGGTGCTGGTAATGAGCACATCGCTATGGGCATCGGCCCAAAAGAAAACCACCCTTAAAAAAGAAAAGGTGTACAAGCACACCCTCGCATTTCATCCGTTGCATGTAAATGCCGATAATTTTATTGGAGTGGGTTTTAGTTATGAGCGTGCTGTTAATGCCAATTTCGGCATTAAAATTCCCATGATGGTTTCTTTGAATCAGCCCTATGTTAACTTAGGGGTTTCGGCCAAATTTTATCCCCGCAAAAATAGTAACGATGCCGTTTCGTATGCTATTGCGCCAACCTTATATGCGGGCAAGGGCCAAGATCGTAATCAAATTTTTACGTTCGATCCTGTTACAGGGCAATCGGTGTTGACCATTGAAAAAACACCCCGTACGCAAATTGGTTTCTTGTTGAATCATTCGTTGAATGTGCATGTTGCCGAACAAGTTTATTTAGGCTTAGATGGGGGCATTGGAATCAATTACTACGATAATAAAGCCTTTCGCGATAATACTAACACGAATCTTTCGTTCGCTGCCCAATTTCACATGGCCATTGGGTATCGATTTTAATTCAATAATTTTAAATTGGATGCCGGTTTAATGCCGGCATTTTTTTTGCCTCATTAATATACACTCATACGCAATTCGGCGAGTTGTGCCCAGTATTGAGGGAACGATTTACGAACGCATTCGGCATCGTCGATCACAATTACTTTGCCCGTAAAGGCCAATGGAGCAAAGGCCATGGCTAAACGATGGTCGTGGTATGTATTTAAGTTGAATAAAGAATGTTTGAAATCTACCTTATCGGCATAGGCTCGCAAAATATCGTTTTCGTATTCCAACACATAACCTACTTTCTTTAATTCGATTTGCAAAGCACTTAAGCGTTCACTTTCTTTTAAATTCAAATGTTGAATACCGGTACTGCGTACTTCGGGGAATAACACGGCACAGGTTACAATAAAGGGAACGGCTAAATCGGGATAATCGGTATAATCGATGAGGCAATTTTTTAGGGCTTCCGCCGAAGGCACCTGTTTTTTAGTTATGTGGATGCCCTTTTCCGTAAAGGTGGTTTCGATGCCTAGTTGCGCCGCAATGTCCACCACATGAGCATCGCCTTGCAAACTGTTTTTATATAAGCCGGGTAAATGCAATTGAGCCTGTTGGCTGAATAAGGCTAAGGAATAATAAAAGGCGGCACTGCTCCAGTCGTTTTCAACATGGTACTCGCAAGGTATATAGGCTTGTTCGGGTATGTGCAACCCATCCTCATCTTGCTGATAACGTATGCCAAATTTAAACATAACATCCAAGGTCATTCGGATATAAGGAAACGATACTCGTTGCCCACTCAACGATATGGTTAACCCACCCGGTAAGGTTGGTGCTAACATACACAAGGCCGATACAAATTGGCTACTTTGCGACGCATCAATATGAAGCTTGCCACCTTGCAAAGCACGTCCTTCGATATACCATGTAGCGTCGTTTTTTTCTTCAATATGAGCACCTAATTGTTGTAAGGCCTTCACCAAGGGTTGAATGGGACGTTGACGCAATCGCTTGGTTCCGGTTAGGGTAAACGATTGGCCTACGCGCGTAGCCAATAAAGGAAGAATAAAGCGAAATACCGTACCGGCATCGCTACAATCAATTACGGTGTGGGCCTGGCCCGCTGCAATCGCTTGTAAGTTTTCTTGCATCACAACGGCATCGGTTCCCGACGATAAATTGTGGATGAGCATATGGGCTTCCAACGGCATGTAGGCCCGGATCATTAAAGCACGGTTGCTCAAACTTTTAGAGGCTGGAACTTGAACGGTTCCTTGAAGGGCTGAACTATTGGTAACGATTCTCATGAATGGCTTCAGATATTAAAGATTCCTCAACAGACACCTGTAATTGGGGTACGCCCGGCGAAGATATTAAACTCATACGGATGCTGTTCCGATTTTTTTTATCGTGTTGCAAGGCGCTTAATAACGCTGTTGTGCTAAAGGTAATAGGAGGTCGGTTAGGGAATAAGTTTCGGTATAATGCCCGATATTGATCGTAAACCGATTGGTTGAGATGGCAGCAACGGACACTCAGCCATAATTCCATTTGTAGTCCGGCCATGATGGCTTCGCCATGTAGCCAAGGTATAGGGCTCTGTAAAGAACAAGCTTCAATGGCATGCCCCAAACTGTGCCCCAAATTAAGGGCTTGACGAATACCTCGATCGTAAGGGTCTGCTTCTGCCATATTTAATTTGAGGGCCTGTGCATGTTGTATGGCCTCTAATTCAAAAAACGACTGATACGAAAAGGTTTGTATTCGTTCCCACGCCTCGCTACTTTCAAGCAAAGCATGCTTAACCATTTCGGCTATGCCGCTGTGGAGTTCACGTTCGGGGAGTGTTTTAAAAAAGGCTGGTTGACAATATACCGCTTCGGCCGGGTAATAACTACCAATGTTGTTTTTGATATTGCTTAGATTAATGGCTGTTTTTCCACCTAACGAAGCATCCACCATGGCCAATAAGGTAGTGGGTATTAAACGCAAGCGCATACCGCGTTTGTATACGGAGGCACAAAATGAGGCTACATCGCACAATGCCCCGCCACCGAGAACAAGCATTATATCGTTGTTTTGGGCTCCTCCTTCAAGAAGGCTATCCCATATAAGGGTACAAACATCCAATTGTTTGGCAGCTTCGCCTGCCGGTACTACAATACGCTTGGCATGCACCAAAAACGGCATGTATTGCAATAATATCGGCAAACAGAACCCATTAGTACGAGCATCTGTAACAATAAAGAGGCGCTCGTTGGCTAAGCTTGCCCATCTTATTTCTTCGCCGGCATATATGCGCTGTGTTGTCATGCTAATTGTTGCAAAGTTTGAGCCGAAAAAGCCTGTGCAGGACTATTGAACCAAGGTTTAATAGTTGTCCATGTGTCTTTGAAAAAATCCGATAAACGATAATCTTCTAAATGCTGAGCCTCCTGCCAATGACTGTAAGTATAAAACACATTTTCGTTTTGATGATCTTGCCATAATTCCAAGTAAGTGCAGCCGGGTACACCACGAATTTTTTCTTTACGGTCTTCAAACAATTGTTTGAAATTGTTGGTGTATTGGCCCTTAAACTCCAGTCGAACTACTCGGATCATCGAAATGCAATTTGATTTTATAAAAATATTTTTCGCGTTCGTCCGTTAATGATATTCCAATAAGATTAGCCGCGTTACCCTTGTTTACGGCAATTTCCAGATTCCCTGCGGTATTAAATAAGCAAAGTAATTGGCCGGGCGGAACATCGTTATAATGTTGGCTAACCGAATTAATTTCGTCGTGACGCCAATTGATGATGTGAAACGTTCGCCCTCTTCGCACTTCTTCAAATTGGGCGCGGTTGATATCTAAAACTACATTGCCAAAACCATCAACCCACAGTACCCGTAAATCAATGCCTTTTTCTTGGATGGCGGGAATGGGCACATTCACAAAAAACATGTCTTGCGCATTGGCCGGTATTAGCCCCTGCTTGTTACCTTGATGCAATAACTCAATTTGCCGTATCAATACATCGGTGAGTTGAATGTAGTTGTAAGGTTGAACCGACTCTTCCAAGAAATAATAGGTGGCCGCCCGGTCGTTAAACATCAAGGGTAATAGACCATTGTTGGCACAAAAAAAATGCTGATCGTCTACACAGGTATACAATACCCTGCGAAACCGATCTTCATACATATTATTAAAAATTAAATGGAAGGAGTTGGCAGGGAAGTAGGGGGCACTGGCTTTTACGTGGTAAATGGTTTCTTTGAGGTGATTAGGATTATTTACATGCGTAATATCTGTAATGATAATATCGCGAAAAGCGGAATACAATTTACCCTTGATCACGGCTGGCGCATGATCGAGAAGTCCAAAGTCGGAGCTCAGGGTAAGGTGAAGCATACGCAAAGATAAGAGGGGACAAGCGTATGCCAAATTACTTTACTTTTGCACCATGAATACGACGTTGAAAACGGTTTTACTCACCGTGCTCACCTTATCGGTGTTTGCCATTGCCTTGGTTGAATTAAGTGGTGTTAGCCGCACAGCCCTCTTCAATCGGTTTGAAGGGGCTGAAGTTCATGAAACTTTTACGCCCAAACAACAGGCCGATCGGGATGCGGAAGCGAATAAACTGCCTAAAACAACCTTGGAAGTGGCAGAAACCAAGTTCGATTTTGGCACCATTAAAGAAGGGCAGAAAGTCCGTCATGTTTGGCAAGTTAAGAATGCCGGGAAGGTGCCATTGCTGATTGCGAATGTTCAAGCCAGTTGTGGTTGTACGGTTCCATCGTACCCTAAAAACCCAATTGCTCCGGGCGAATATGGCGAAGTAACACTTGAATTCAATAGCGAAGGACGCCCAGGTAGTGTAACCAAGAATGCCTTAATTATTGCGAATGCCGATAATGCGCCTCTCTCTATTGGCTTTACGGCAAACGTAGAACCTAAATAATACTGTGGCTCGTTTTAACCGCTCTTCCTCGCCCGATTCCTCTCAAGAGATGAGTTTTATAGACCATCTCGAAGAGTTGCGTTGGCATGTGGTGCGATCGGCGGCGGTTATTTTAGGCATGGCCATTCTTATTTTTGTTTACATCGATTTTATTTTTGATCGTATTGTATTCGGTCCGATGCGGAGCGACTTTTTTACCTATACCGGTTTGTGCGAATTCAGTCGGTTTGTTCATTTAGGGGATGCCTTGTGTATGCCACCTCCCAATGTTCAAATGCAAGTAACCGAATTTGGTTCGCAATTCATGAGCAGTATTACGCTGTCGGTTATTGGTGGTTTTATTTTGGCGTTCCCGTATGTATTTTGGGAAGTTTGGCGCTTTATTAAACCGGCACTTAGTGCTGCAGAAATTCGTAAAAGCCGATTCGCTATTTTTTGGGTGAGTTTTTTCTTTTTTTTAGGGGTCTTATTTGGTTATTTTTTATTGGCACCATTCACCTTTAGCTTTTTGTCTAATTTTAAAATAGGCACGCTGCAAGCTATCGAAACCAAACCAACCTTGAGCGATTATGTCGACAATATGGTCAATATTATTTTAGGAACCGGCCTGTCGTTTGAATTGCCCGTAATTGCCTATGTGCTTACCCGTGTTGGTTTAATAACACCTGCTTTCATGGCACAATACCGCAAGTATGCTTATGTGGTTATTTTGGTTGTAGCCGCCATCATCACCCCATCGCCCGATTGGATGAGTCAATTGATTGTAGCGCTTCCCTTATTTGTATTGTACGAAGTGGGTATCTTGGTGAGCATGAAAGTACACAAAGAGGAACAATCGAAAGCCATTGCCTACTTTAACGATTAGGGGTTCGCATATCAATGGCATTTTCCCAGTTGCCTTTTATTAAAATATTTTCGTTGAGAGGCTCCACCCATTCTGGTTGGCGTCGTTCCTTCCAAGAGCCCGTATCCCATTGCCCGTTATTGTTTTCGTCGTGATGCCTGCGTAAGGCATATTGGCCGGGCAATAAATGAGGAAAAACAATACTGCTGTCGTTGCCCGATTGTGTGGCTATGATTTTGTTGTTGGCAATCAATTGAATTCGATGCGTTGGCGACGGAGTATATCGAACTCGAATAAGTCCATAATCGGAACCTTGTTTGGTTCGAAAATGATATTCGCGCGCAGCAAGCATTTGTTGGTTGGTATCGCCAACAAAATCAGCCGTAAAACGTAGTCGGTATAAAGTGTTTTCTTGCCAGTCGAATGCAATACGATACACTAAGCTGTCGGGTGTAGATACATATTGTGCCTCGGCTTCAACAACACTATCCGAATACAAACGAACTGCCAATGAATTCATTTTTCCCGGCATGCGCGAAAAGGTAATTTTTAACGTGTCGTATAGATTAAAACTTCGTTGATTGGTGTTGCCGGTATCCACATTGACAGTATAGCCAAATGGTATTGTTTTTTTACTTTCAAAGCGAGCCGTAATGCCTGTTTTTGATTTGCTTGTTGGCGTAGGAACTTCAGCAAAGCTGAACAACCGAATGCGGTTGGTATCGCGTATTGGGTTGATGGTGTTCAATAAGAAAGCAATACGATCGGATGGTGCATCGCGCCGAAAATTTTGATTTTCATCTTGCAAGGCCACTACTTTGAAATCGCGATTGGGTAAGTTGCGCCACTCAAAGCCTTTGGCCGTGTTCTTAGTTACGTATAAGGGTTTGTTCATCCACAACAACGAGTCGGGCGTTTCGGCAGGATATAAAAAAATACACACAGACGTATCGGCAAAACCCGTAGCGGCATCAATGCATTCGCCATAAATGCGCAATGAATCGAAATAGGCCCCGGTTGAAAACGTCCAACTTAATCCGGTATACGGGTTCCCTTCACGTAAATCGCGAACCGCATTGCCTAAATCGATGCGGTAGGTGGTGTTGGCTTCAAGCAAAGAATCGGGTATTTCGAGGCTAAGCCGACGTTTATGGACACGCACCATCGGATTGTTTTTTACCAATGGCGTGATGTTGAGTTCCTTATTCACATCTTGTAACTTGATAAACTCATCAAAATCGACGGTCCATTGGCCTCCCTTGCATTGTAAGGTGGAATCGCCCACCGAACGCCTTACGATTTTTGGGGCTATTATATCTTTATCGCCACCCGATGGGGTTGTAATGGTGGCACATCCCGAAATCAGGAAATAAATGGCCCACAAAAGACCTGTATACAGGGAAACTCCTTTCGTCACAATGCAATGATAAGCATAGAATAAAGAACTCGTAACGAATGCCGGTGTCTTTAATAGTTTTTTATCAGCCTCCTCCGTGTAAATTTCCCTTATTTTTGAAGCGGTGTTATACGATCGTTTTCAGCGCAAGCATAATTATTTACGCATTTCCCTTACGGATGCCTGTAATTTCAGGTGTACTTATTGTTTGCCAGACGAAAACATGGTTTTCACGCCACCCGCTCACTTACTTCAAGCCCCCGAAATTGTTGCTTTGGCCAAACAATTCATTTTGTTGGGGGTCAATAAAATTCGTTTAACGGGCGGAGAACCCTTGATGCGGAAAGAGGTAGATTGGATTGTGAGCGAATTAGGGCTATTAGGCGTTCAAACAACTTTAACCACCAATGCCGCTTTGTTGCATCGGCACATGAATGCCTTGTGGGATGCCGGTATGCGTAGTTTGAATATCAGTTTAGATACACTCAATCCGCTCACCTTTCTTGCCCTTACCAAGCGAAATGAATTCGATACTGTTTACAACAATATTCAATTGGCTTTAGAACGGGGGTTTAAAATCAAAATTAATGTAGTGGTGATGCGAGGTGTTAATCATCACGAAATCAATCGGTTTGTTGCATGGACGCAACATGCTCCCATTGAAATTCGGTTTATTGAATTCATGCCCTTCGATCGGAATCAATGGCAAGAAAAACATGTGTTTACCTACGCCGAAATTCTTGAAACCATTCAAGAGCAATATCCTATTCAGGCACTTGAAAAAGAACACCAAGCTACAGCACGTGTATTGACCATAGCCGGACACCAAGGCCGCGTGGCGGTTATTAGTACCATGACGCATCCGTTCTGTTCCGATTGCAACCGATTGCGTTTGACCGCCGATGGTAAACTGAAAAACTGTCTCTTTTCAAAAAATGAAACCGATTTGTTGACAGCCTACCGTTTGGGAGAGCCTATTGAACCACTCATCAGGGAGGCCTTGTATCAAAAAGAGGCGGCACTTGGCGGGCAATTATCAACCGATTATCA
The DNA here is from genome assembly GCA_044349815.1 of Chitinophagaceae bacterium. GTDB lineage: Bacteria > Bacteroidota > Bacteroidia > Chitinophagales > Chitinophagaceae > OLB11. The sequence goes on from JBIKQE010000001.1 coordinate 32,474, forward strand.
AACCATTCATCCAGATGACCTTCGGAACAGGCCAATGATTTCGATTGGTGGCTAAGGTATTTGTCCTTGAATTGTCAATTATTACCCCAAAAAAATAGTTCTGTGTTTATTCATTGTGTAAATTACACACACTCAACTAGTTCTATTGCCATGAATCGATTTCAATCCTTGCGCTTGTCGGCTTGTTTGCTGATAGGATGCACAGCCGCCTTTTTAGTATTAAGTTCAACCGACAATGGTGGTACAGGCGTGAACAACGCTGCTGCCAATGGCACCGCATGCAACCCTTGCCATGGCAATGTTTCAAATGCCAATACCACCATTACGTTTTCGGGTGTCCCTATTGGGTCGTATACACCAGGCACCACGTATCCGGTTACCCTTACCATCAGCAACCCATTCATGCCCAAATGTGGCTTTAGTTTGTATGTAACGGGCGGCACCCTTTCGGGGAACCCTACAGGAACCACCCTTACTCCGTTATCGTTCAATCAGATTCGCCACAATACCCCCTTAACGATGACGAGTGGCGTGTATACCTGCAATTTTAATTGGATAGCCCCTGCGGCCGGAGGAACAGTAACGGTGAAGGTTGTAGCGAATGCAGTTAACGACAATGGCATCAACGACGCCGGCGATCAGTGGAACACGGCAACATTTACCCTCCCGCAAGCACCCAATACAATCAATAATTGGCAAGCCGAAACCGTTTCGGTTTATCCTAATCCGGCTTCATCGATTTTGATGTTAGATACCAAAAATGGGGCCAGCATCAGTGGGGTGTTTGTGCAAACAATTGCCGGACAAGTTTTACAAGTACCTGTAGATAATCATCAAGGCACCTTGCGTGTTGATGTCAATGCCTTGGCTAATGGGTATTATCAAATTGCATATTACCAGAACGGTCATTTTCGCCAAACCGCCTTTATTAAAAAATAATTTTTGTTTTTTCAATACCCTATGTATTAAAAAACTTGATATATATAAAAAAAAATGTATTTTAGTGTGCTAAAACAAAAGCTATGAAGCGAATTATTACTATAAGTATGTTTGCCTTTTCGGGGATGCTCGCCATTATTTCATTGAGTTCGTCTAAAACAGCCTCTACCGGTGTTATGGGGCAAGCCTCACAAAATCAAGGTTGCGGATCGTGCCACGGAAACAGTGCCAGCGCCGCCACCGTTATAAATGTTACCGGTATTCCGGCCGCAGGTTATACGCCTGGTACAATGTATCCGGTAACCTTAACCATCACCAATAATAATAGCATGATGGGTGCCGGTTTTGATTTGTTTTTTACGGCCGGGGCTATTTCAGGGGCTCCTGCCGGCACCATGACGATGATGGCCAATAAAGAATTGCACCATATACAACGCTTTCCAATGACCTCGGGTGTATGTACCATCAATTTTAATTGGACTGCTCCCGCGGCAGGTGGATTGGTTACTTTAACGGTAGCTGGTAATGCGGTAAATGGCAACGATCAAAACTCAGGCGATCAGTGGAACAAATCGATCTTCACCTATAATGCCGCGCCTAATTCAGTAACCGATGTAGCTACCGAAACTATTTCGGTTTATCCGAATCCGGCTTCTACGTCAATCACGTTAGATTCAAAAAATCAAGCGCCTATAACGGGTGTTGTAATCAGCAATTTATCGGGACAGCGTTTCGATATGCCTGTATTGAATCAGCAAGGTAAATTAAATATAGAGGTAGCTTCGTTGGCAAGCGGTTTCTATCAAATCAGTTATTATCAACAGGGTATGGTTCACCGTACTTCGTTCGTTAAGAAATAAGTTTCTGTTTGTGTGTTAAAAAGGGTCGCCAGATATTGGCGACCCTTTTTTATGGCATGTGTTGTACTTTAGTGTTTTAATTCGTTTTGGCTATGATGGTAAAAATGCCCTTATCGATTTCCTTAGCAATAGCCTCTGTACTGGTGGTATTGTTTTTTTCATCGAGCAACAGTGGGGTTACAGGTAAAAGCACATCCGGTTGTGGGGGTGGCAATTGCCATCAACCCGATACAGCAACAAACATGACCATTACAGGGCTTCCACCAAACGGCTATGTGCAAGGCCAAACGTATGCGCTCCAATTGATGGTTAGCAACCTGCAAAAGCAAGGTGCCGGCTTTAATATGACAGTTAATGGAGGTAGTTTAACCGCTTCGGTGGGTTCACAAGTAAACGGGTTGCAAGAATTATATCATACAAGCACCAAGGCCATGGTGGCAGGAACGGCTACATGGTCGTTTAACTGGATCGCGCCAAGCACCGGTTTTTCGCCTGTAGTTTTTTTTATAGCCGGCAATGCCGTAAACATGAACAACAACCCACAAATCGATGCGTTCGATACCGATCAAGTTTCAGTGAGTGCCGCCGTAACGAGTGCAGTGCCAACTATAAACTCGGTGAATGTAAGTGGCATTACACCCAACAATGCCACCATCAATGCCGTGGTGAATGCCAACAACAGCACCACATCGTGCAGCATCGAATATGGTACAACCGTAGCGTATGGGAATACAGCCGCAATGGCACCAAGCTCGTTTGGGGGTGTTGCGAACACGGCGGTATCAGCTTCGTTAACGGGCTTATTGCCGAGCACCAATTATCATTACCGCTTGAAAGCAAGTAATGCCAACGGCACAGTGTACAGCAACGACGCCGTGTTTATTACCTACCCATCGAGTGTGGAGGAAGCAAGCATCAACAAAGCCCATTTTTTTCCAAATCCTTGTACAGACTTCCTAACGTATGTTGCCAAGAACCCAAACAGCATGGTGCAATTAAACGTTGTGAATGCCCTTGGACAAGTTCAACACCTGCCAATCATCTACTTGGGCCAAGGCCGTTATCAAGTACAAACTGCGCATTTGCCTCCCGGTGTTTATAGCCTCAAAGCACAAAGCGCTCAACAAAACGAATTTGCATTATTTTTGAAACAATAAGTTTTATTATGAAATTATTTTTTACGTTTAGCCGACACACACCGGTTTATTTAAGTGTAGCCTTATTGCTTGCTGCCGTTTTATTTTCGTCGAATCAAATTGGCGTTTCGGGCAAAAGCATAGCCGGATGCGGTGGCGGAGGATGCCACACGTATAGCATCAATACCACCATGAGTATGACGGGTATACCTGCCAATGGTTATGCTAATGGACAAACTTACAATATGTTTTTAACCGTTAGTAACAATGCTAAATTCAAAGCCGGTTTTAATATGTCGGTAAGTACGGGCACCTTAGGGGCCGGTGCGGGAATGTCGTTGGTGTCGCCTACCGAATTAAAACACACCGCCCCCTTATTAATGAACAACGGCAATGCCATATGGTCGTTCACGTGGACGGCCCCGGCCTCGGGCACAGCACCCGTTACTTTCTATGTAGCCGGTAATGCGGTCGATACATCGGGAACCTCCTCGGGCGATGCTTTCAATACCGCTCAATTCAATTATACCGCAGAGCTATTAATTTCAGTGCCTATCATTGCGAATGTTATTACAACCGGTGTTACCGACACCAGTTTCACAGCTACAGCCGATGTGAATCCGGGCAATGCGGCCACCGCCCCTTACATTGAATATGGCCCAACAACGAGTTATGGAAATACCACAGGTATGTCGCCCGCTATTTTAAACGGAGCCACTCCTTTGCCAACCAATGTTACCATCACGGGCTTAACACCGAGCGGTTCCTACCATTATCGAATTAAAGCTACTAACTCGAACGGCACCGTATACAGTCAAGATAAATTAGTGGTACTCACCTCAACACCCAATGCAATTAATACCATCAACATCAATGCCGTTCGCCTCTATCCCAATCCGGTACACGATGTATTGTATTGCGACGGTTTATTGAACGAACAAATAATAAACATTCAAGTATACAATTCCTTGGGGGTATTAATGCCCACACCGTTATATACCAACAAACCCAATAGCTTGCAAGTAAGTGCCTTAGTACCGGGTAAATACATCTTGCACCTACAAACAAAAAAAGGCATGTATAAAACATCCTTTGTAAAATGGTAAACAAAAACATATGGTTATTTATAGTGTAAGTATAAAGTTGATGCCGCATATCGAAGAGGCCTGGTTGCAATGGATGCACCAAGAACATATGCAAGCGGTATTGGATACAGCATGCTTCAATAAATGTGCACTCCTAAAACTTGCCGACCCTGTTGATGAAGAAGGGGTTACCTATATTGCTCAATACGAAACCGATTCGCAAGAGCAAGTAAATACCTATATCGAACAGTTTGCACCCGCTTTGCGCGAAGCAGGTTATGCCCGTTTTGGCGACCAATTCATTGCGTTTCGCACTATTCTACACCGTGTAAACCCGCCAAACACCCTCCAATAAAGGCTTTTAGCCATTTATTTTGTGGACAACATGTGCAAATCCTCTGTTTGCAAGGGTTTCAGCCAAAAAAAAATTTTGTGGAATAATAAAACGCACTACTTTAGCAGTATTAATCACATTATTCATTTAAAAACTTTTTCAACATGAACAAAGCAGAATTGATCGAAGTAATGGCGAAAGCCGCCGATTGTACAAAAACTCAAGCCGGTGCAGCATTGGATGCATTCACTGATGCCGTTACAGGTACGCTTAAAAAAGGGAACAAAGTAACCTTAGTTGGTTTCGGTACGTTCTCTGTAACGAAGCGCGCTGCTCGTATCGGTCGCAATCCACAAACCGGTAAAGAAATTAAAATTGCCGCCAAGAAGGTTCCTAAGTTCAAGGCTGGTAAAGAATTGAGCACGAAAGTAGCTAAGTAATTTTTTTACTTCGAAAGGAGAGGCTGTTCAAACACGAACAGCCTCTTTTTTTTGTTGTAAACTTTAACAGCCCAAGAACAGGTATACCATGTACCTTTGCATCGTTATCATTTCAGGGGCCGCCCGGTTTTGACAGCTTAGCTCTTTGAACGTGTAAGCATGTCGTGCGTTGGATAATTAGCACGTTAATCTGAATATTCAAATCTCAAATGGCGAAACTTCGTTCGCTATGGCTGCTTAGTTAGACTAGGTATCCATTATGGCCCCTCATTTCGGGTTTAATTTTTGACCTACGTTGAGCCGCCTTCATCAGACAATAAAAGTTGCGGCATCGCCAGGCTGTGCGCGATGCTTAAGTACCATCCAGCTAAGGGTGCAGTAGGTTGGTTTCTGTCCGGCTCACCCCAACAATCAATACGAAACTAAACATGTAGAAAGCGTTCGACGAATAGGTTTGGACAGGGGTTCGACTCCCCTCGGCTCCACTAAACAGAATGAGTAGGAGAAACAGAAAGAATTCATTCTCATTCTCCTACTCATTCTCATTCTTTTCTTTGAAGCCCATCTTCTCCTCTCCCTTCATCCCCCGTCCCGCTGTTCATTCCAAGTCCTCGCCGCCTGCGGACGGCTCCGGGCTTTCCATTGCCATCGGGGCTATACCCTCATCGTCCGATTCGTTCTTCAGCTACTAACTACCATACATTCATTTAGCTATATATTATTGTTTCGATGAAAATAGCTTGGTTACATAACATAATTGCCAAGGGATTTAATTTGAATTAATTCGAATAAATATTTATCGTAAGAAATCAAGTATAACATAAAAACTATAATTTTACCCGTTATATTATTTCCATGCTTAAGCTATTCAAGTTCTTTAAGGACGTCTTGTTATTTATTCCGGTAACCCTGTTGCTGTCTCCATTTTCCACGTTTTTTCATTTTATTACGTACTTCAATAAATTATTGTTGTGGATCTATAAACACAAAAATGAGTTTTTGTGGAGCGATTATTTTAGTCCGTTTCGTGACTATGCCAAACGCGAAAAATTATACGAATTTGTAGCCAATCATTTTAAGGTGCCTTCAGAACAAGTTACTTACATGGAATTCGGCGTAGCTTCCGGCGCCTCATTTCGGTGGTGGTTAAATAAAAATACAAATCCGCAATCGACGTTTTTTGGCTTCGACACCTTTGAAGGCTTGCCCGAAGATTGGGGTGGGTTTTACAACAAAGGGGATATGAGCCATAATGTTCCTTCGGTAAACGACACGCGTGCTGTTTTTGTGAAAGGCTTGTTTCAAGATACCTTGTCTGGCTTTATACAACAACATCACAACTTGTTACAATCGCCGCAGAAAAAAATTATTCATATGGATGCCGATTTGTATTCGGCCACCATTTTTACCTTGTCGCAACTTTATCCGTATTTGCGCAAAGGCGATATTATTATGTTCGATGAATTCAATGTGGCCTTGCACGAATTCAAAGCGTACTTAGAATTTACAGGTAACTTTTACATTACCTTGAAGCCCGTTGCGGCAGTAAATAATTTTTATCAGGCGGCTTTTGAGGTAGCCTAAACAGCCGAAGAGAGTTCCTTCGTTGGGCGGCTGCGGGATGCGCAGGGGAAGCACGCTAGCGCCGGAGTGGGAGCGGAGGCGAGAGCGTGCCGTAGCGAATGCGAAGCCCGTAGCAGCC
>JBIKQE010000259.1:0-3170 GCA_044349815.1 Chitinophagaceae bacterium
CAACCACAGTTCAGCCTTCTACAGCATCAACCTACACGGTTACGTCTACGTCGGCTGCAGGTTGTACCAATACAACCAGTGTTGCTGTGAATGTAACTACGGGTGTGTTTGGTTTGGCTACCACATCGAGTGCCGATACCAATGCGCAACCTGATGGTATGATGGTAACCTATACCAACAATACATGTAATTTGATTTTAAGTATCATGGATAATGTACCTGGCCAAACATTAGGTAGTACGGTAGCGAATATGACTATTTCGCCAACAGTACAAACGTATAATGGTCAGCCTTACTTGAACCGTTGGTATCAAATTACACCGGCAAACAACTTACCGGCTATGTTAACGTTCTATGCAAATCAGTACGACTTTGATCAGTACAATACATATGCTACTGCTAATAACTGGCCGTTGTTACCAACTGGTCCGGCTGATGCAACTGGTATTGCCAATGTACGTATCACTAAAGTAACTAATGCTGGTTTAGGTAATAATCCGGTGGTATTAACTCCTTCATCTGTAACTTGGAATACTACGTTCGGATATTGGGAAATTATCACCAATACACCAGACTTCAGTCAGTTCTATATCCACTCTGCTAACCCGAACAACACGCCATTACCAGCAACGATTACTCGTTTCGATGGACGTAAGTTGGATAATAGCAACCGTTTGGATTGGACAACTGTAAGTGAGCAGAACAATTCGCACTTTACGTTACAGTACAGTACCGATGGAACCAACTTTACTGACCTTGCTAAGGTTGATAGTAAAGCACCAAATGGTAACAGCAACGATGTGTTGAATTATTCATTCGATCACACTACTCCTGCTTTAGGTCACAACTACTACCGTTTACAACAGCATGATATTGATGGTAAAAAATCGTACCACGCTAATGTAGTAGATTTAATTTGGGGTAGCAATGGTTCTACGGTGAGTGTATATCCTAATCCAAGTCAAGGTGTTGTAAACATCGACTTGTACACGGTAAAAGCACAAAACACGCTTATTAAAGTGTTGGATATGAGTGGCCGTATTGTGAAACAAATCGAAGCGCGCAGTGAAGCCGGTATGAATAAATTATCGGTTGATTTAGGTGATGTTGCTCAAGGCATCTACACCCTGCAAGTGTTCGAAAATGGTCAAATGACCTTTGTTGAGCGCGTTCGCAAAACCAACTAAGTTTTAATTGTCAACTTTCAAACGCCCACCCGAAACGGTGGGCGTTTTTTATGTATTGATAAATCTTATTTAATGAATGCGACACTTGTAGATAGAATCGCATTGGAGTTGCTACCTTTGCTGTATGGCTCGACTTTCAACACACGAAGTGCAAATTGGTGAATTAAAACTGGGGAGTAAGCATTCCATTCGTATTCAAACCATGACTACCACCGATACCTTGGATACCGAGGCCACCGTGGCACAAAGTATTCGGTGTATTGAAGCGGGTGCAGAGTTGGTGCGTATAACAGCACCTAGTAAGAAAGAGGCCGAAAATCTTCTGCCCATCAAAGAGGCACTTCGTGCAGCAGGTTATAATACTCCCTTGGTGGCAGATATTCATTTTACACCGAATGCCGCTGAAATTGCGGCGCGTCATATTGAGAAGGTTCGAATTAATCCGGGAAATTTTATCGATAAAAAGAAGTTCGATTTAATTGAATACACCGACGAGGAATATGCGGAAGAAATAGAACGTATTAGAGAACGATTTACTCCATTAGTGCATATTTGTAAGGAACATAATACGGCTATGCGCATAGGCACCAATCATGGTTCGTTGAGTGATAGAATAATGAGTCGGTATGGCGATACGGCCATTGGTATGGTGGAAAGCGCGATGGAGTTTTTACGCATTGCGCGGTCGTTGGATTATCATCGGATTGTGTTGAGTATGAAAAGTAGTAATCCGGCGGTGATGATAGATGCATACAGAACATTGGTGCAGCATATGTTGGATGAATTTGGGGAATGTTATCCGTTGCATTTAGGAGTTACTGAAGCAGGCGATGGCGAAGATGGTCGTATTAAAAGCGCTATTGGAATAGGCACCTTGTTGGCGGAAGGCATTGGCGATACCATTCGTGTTTCGTTGACGGAAGACCCTGAGTTTGAATTGCCTGTTTGTAGGGATTTAGTGGCATATTGTTCACCGATAGCAGAAGCTACGCAAGATGCTTTTGTGGTGCATGTTCCACCCATATTGAATCCACGTAGAACGGTTCAACAAATTGGACAAGGGAAGGTGCCCGTGGTAATTGCCGATGTATCGCGTTCGGCGAAAATTCAATCATCCGATTTGCAAGCGCTTGGTTATCGGTACGATGCACATGATGATAAGTGGCATATTGGCGATCAGGCAGCTGATTTTTTATTTTGTAATGAAGTCCCCGATTTTGCCTTGCCCGGCACCTTAGGGATTCTTACCTATTATCAACAATGGTTACCGTATTGTGCTAATCCTCATTGCTACCCTTTGTTTGATGCTTTGCAATACATTGATGCCGGTTATATTAAGCATGAGCGCATGAACTTTGTTATGTTGGATGCGAAACCAGGTGCGTATACCGATGAAGCCAAGCAGGCTATTATTTCGGTAATTAAAAAAGATCCTACGGTTGTTTTGTGTATGAGTAGTTTAGGTGCTCAACCTACACACGATATACGAACTATGGTTTTAGAATTAGCCTCTCATGGCATTCATCAACCGGTGGTGATGATAATTGATGAAACGCGTTCCGATTTAAATAAGGCCTTGATACGTTATAGCGTAGATTCTGGGGTTTTGTTGTTGGAGGGCGTAATTCAAGGATTGTGTTTAGGCTATTTGTTTGGAGAAACGGGTAAGGCAAACGATGTTTTACTACAAGAATATGCCACGCTTAATTCTATTGCTTTTGGGATTTTACAAGCTACTAGAACGCGGATTTCGAAAACGGAGTATATATCGTGCCCGAGTTGTGGACGTACCTTGTTTGATTTACAAGAAACTACGGCGAAGATTCGGGCGGTGACGAATCATTTGAAGGGGGTGAAGATTGCCATTATGGGTTGTATAGTGAATGGCCCGGGGGAGATGGCGGATGCTGATTTTGGGTATGTGGGGAGTGGGGTTGGGAAGATTACTTTGTATAAGAATAAAGACATTGTGAAACGGAATAT
>JBIKQE010000261.1:0-3164 GCA_044349815.1 Chitinophagaceae bacterium
CCAAAACGCGATATGGCTGATTACGTGGATGTAGATGGTGTTGATGGTTACGATTGGCAGCGTGGCGATTACCCTGCTATTTTGGGAGACCAATATATTTGGTGGGTATTTAACGACAAGGGCGATGTGAAAACTGAAACCAATTCAGAGTCGATTGGTTTGGAAATTCATTCGGCTGCATTTGCGTTTTCAACCAACGATTGCTTAAATGAAGCAACCTTTTACAACTACAAAATTTATAACTACAGTACTTCGCCACTCGATAGTACGTATATGGCCACATGGAGTGATGCCGATTTAGGATACGCCTTCGACGATTTTGTAGGATGTGATACACCACGTGGTTTAGGGATTCTCTATAATGGGGATGCCTACGATGAAGGAGCTACCGGATATGGTTTTGAGATTCCGATGGTGGGTGTGGATTATTTCCAAGGGCCTAAGTTTTTCGATACAACTATCAACACCTTTGTTAAGTTGAACATGTCGGTTTTCACTTATTACAACAATAACAACGATAACCGTTCCGGTAACCCGAATTTTACGGTTGATTTTTATCGTTATATGAGTGGGTCGTGGAAAAATGGTGATCCGTATACTACGGCATGTAATGCGTTAGATCCTGGTCCCGCTACTAAGTTTGTATTCTATGGTGATCCTTGTAAAGGAGGATGGTCTGAAGTAGGCTGTAATAACGTAGCCTTCGATCGTCGTTTTATTCACTCTTCCGGTCCATTCCAATTATTGCCTGGTGCTGAACCAAACAACATCATTATTGGTGCAGTTTGGGTACCTAACGTAGGTGGTGGAAGTTCTGCTTGCTTCTCGAAGTTGCAAGTGTGCGACGATAAAGCACAAGATTTGTTCGATAATAATTTCAAATTGCCATTTGGACCGCAAGCGCCGTATGTGAGTGTACAACCCCTCGATCGTCGGATTGTATTTGATATCGACAATTTAGTGGTTTCGAATAATTTTGCCGAGAAGTATGGTTTCGATTTGTCGGATCCACGTTTCCGCGAAGTTTCGCCAAAAGCCCTCAAAAATTTGAGCAACGATAGTTTGTATCAGTTTGAAGGTTATCGTGTTTATCAGCTGAAAGATGCTACTGTTGCCTTGTCGGATATTCGTTCGAAAGACGGTTCTGTAAATACCGATAAAGCACAATTGGTGTTCCAATGCGATAGGAAGAATGGCATTAAAGATTTAATCAATTTTGAAGTTGATCCTGAAGTATCTAGCGACTATTACGTGCCTAAGTTAATGGCAAGTGGTAAAGATGAAGGTATTGTTCATTCGTTCAAAATCGATAATGATGCCTTCGCCACAGGTTCTTCGAAATCCTTGGTTAACTACAAAACATATTATTTTGTGGTTGTTGCCTATGCTCAGAATAACTTCAAGCGTTTTGATCCGTCTAATTTTGGTGGAACTCAAGACCGAGTTTACATCGAAAGTCGTACCGACGGACGTGGACAACCCATCTCGGTAATTAAAGTAACCCCGCATCCGGCAACCGATAATTTATATATCCAGAACTACGCCGATTATGGTACCGGTATTCAAATCAAGCGTTTGGAAGGTATTGGAAACGGTGGTATGGAATTAGAATTAACCGAGGCCTCTGAATTAGAAGCGTTAGGTCCGGATAATCAATCGTTCTTTCCTGTATACAAACCATTGCATGGACCTGTAGATTTGAAAGTGGTTAACCCGGATAGTATCAAAGCGGGTACCTACGAAATTTGGTTTAATGTAGATTCATCGGCTGCTAAACCATTTGTTTCGCAATACAATCAAGGGGGTACATTAAATATTCCAGCTACACAAAACTTGACCGATAATGTTGATATTACGCGTGGTGCGTTTGCCGAATATACCACTTGGGAAATTCGTAATACAACCACCGGTGATGTTGTTAGCAGTGAACGTAATATCAAAGAATTAAATGAAAAGTACCTTCGTAAATTCGGACAGTTCGATTGGGGTATTTCTGCTTCAGTAGTTCAGCGCGTTCGCCCAGGCGACGATTCGATTGATGTTAAAAATGGTTATATCAGTTCGAATGTTATTTTCAACGACGTTAATAATCAGTGGTTAACCGGTGTGGTTGACGAAGAGAAGGCATCGTGGAATAACTGGATTCGTGCCGGTGAAGATTTTTCAGTAACAAGTTCTGAGCAGTTCAATAATTGTAATTTCGACGATAATGTAGGGAATCGCGATAAATTGAATGCCTTTGAAAGTGTTTTAGGTGGAACATTCGCGCCATACAATTTAGCGAATAATATCAACTCGGAATTGTGTGGTTTTGGTATTGTGTATGGTTCTGGAAACCGCACGCAAAACCGTTTGGAAGAAACGTACAGTATTGATATTGTTATGACGTCGGATCGTACAAAATGGAGCCGTTGTGCTGTAATTGAAATGACCGACCAACAAAGCAGTACCAGTGTGGCACAAGGGAAAGCCTTTAAATACAATTTACGTCGTCATCCTAGTTGGACCGGCCAAGTGGATGCAGATGGCAAACCCATTTACTCTGATTCGGAAAGCGGTATGAGTTACTTCCCGGGTTATGCTATTAACATCGAAACCGGTGAGCGTTTGAACATTGCCTTTGGCGAAGAATCGTTCAATAAGGAAGATAAAGGAGATGATATGATTTGGAACCCAACTGAACGCAACATCAACTTTAGTACCGATGATGTGAAGTGGGGTGGTAAGCATGTGGTTTATGTGATGCGCACAAAGTATGATGGCGGCACACAATTTGCTCAAGCAATCAATCAAACATTATCGAATGGTTCCGACATTGCAACCTTACGTACGGCTTATTTGAGTACGATGTGGGTTGGTATACCATTGCTCCGTCGCGGATTCAAATTAGCGTCTATCAAAGATGGTATTGTACCAACCGATACACGTTTACAAATTCGTGTAGCTCGTCCGTACACGTATTATCGTCCAAAAGCGGGACAAACACTTCGTAACAACGGATGGCCTTTGTATGAATTCACTACTAATGATATAGCACCTGCTAAATTAGATGACAGTCGCAATACATACAGCAACAACAAGAAAGGAATTTTAGATCGTATTCAGGTGGTACCTAATCCGTATTATGCCTATTCTTCGTACGAAAATTCGCGTGTTGATAGCCG
>JBIKQE010000260.1:0-3164 GCA_044349815.1 Chitinophagaceae bacterium
ATATCGGAGAAAAAAAACAAACGGCTTCGCAGTTATTCCATTGCCTCGGCACCCGATACCACCAATATGTTTGAGTTGGTGATTGTATTGGTAGAAGATGGTTTAGGAACCAATCATTTGTTCAAAGAAGTAAAGGTTGGCGATCCCATTGTATTTCGTGGACCGGCAGGTGTATTCACCATTCCGGAAACGTTCGATACCGATTATTTTTTAGTTTGTACAGGCACGGGTATTGCTCCGTTCAGAAGTATGTTGCACCATATTTACAATCGTAAAATTCCTACCCAAGGTATTTATTTGATTTATGGAACACGCACCCAAGCCGATATACTGTACTACAAAGAAATGACAGAGTTTCAACGCTTGATACCCGGCATGCATTACGTGCCTGTGCTTTCGCGCGAAGCATGGGATGGACGGCGCGGTTATGTGCATGATGCTTACAAAGCATTATGTTTTGATAAGCCCAATGCGCATTTTTTATTGTGTGGATGGAAGAATATGGTAGACGAAGCACGAAGTACCTTAACCGAATTGGGCTACGGAAAAGATCAAGTTCAGTTTGAACTATATGGTTAGTTCCCTAACTTTGTTTATGGTTCCTTTTAAAACAAATAACTATGTATAAGTTCGGGTTCATAACCATGTTGTTCTGTTTGATGAGTGCAACAAGCAAGGCTGAGTTTACATTATTACACCGCAACGAGATAGCCATTTTTGGCGATATTAATCCCTTGCGGATTAACGATTATCAATCGTTCAAACTCAGTTCCATTAAGGGTGGTGGCTTAGGGTTCAAGCATTATTTTACCGATCATAAAGGAATACGAGGAGGCCTTTTTGTTTTAACCGAAGATTTGTTTGTAGATAAAGAAACCTTGCTTTCGAAAGGCGACTCGGTGTTTAAAGCCTTTTGGGAAAAGAATACGCAAAACATGTCGGGCTATGTGGGTATTGAATTACAGCGTTCCCTTTTTAAAACCATCGTATTGTATGGGTTTGGCGATTTAGGGGTGGGTTTAACCCGCGGTACAAAAGGAGAAGGCACCGTATTTTACATTTATGGTACCGACAAACCCATTAGCGATTATTTAGAAGGACAAGTAACCTTTAAAGATGTAAAAGCCATTACCGCACAAATAAAACCGGGCTTTGGCGCCAAGCTAAATTTAAAAGGCTTGGTGATTGGTGCCGAAGCCAGTTTAAGTTTACGATTTAATTTTCCGCAAAATGCCGGACAAATTTCCATCGATAGCAAAACGTTTTTAAACCGGATATATGTTGGCTTCCGTTTCTGATATTGCAGACAAGGATGTTAAAAGCTATTTTATAAATCTTGAACCGGCTATACAAGCCCGATTATTCGAGTTGTTGTTGCTCATTCATTCGGCTATTCCAAGTGCTTCGATTTGTATGAAATACGGCATGCCCACTTTCTTTGATAAAAAAAGCATACTCCATATTGCGGGTTGGAAAAACCATTGTGGTATATACCCACAGGCCGAAGTCATTCGTGTTTTTGCATCGGAACTAGCTGCATTTACTTGTTCGAAAGGTGCAATACAAATTCCGCATACGCAAGCATTTCCTAAACAAGTTTTACTTGATATATTAGCCTATCGATTAAAGGCGATTGATTCATCTAAATTATAATTATTGTATGCAGGCACTTTTTCATGTAAGTAAACGAATACTTCGATTTGTTATTTTGAGTTTATTGGGACTAGGACTTTTTGTAGGTGGCTATTTTTTAATGGCATGGGGATTATCGCGCTTAGAAACTAATCATAAAAAAGAAGCCGGCCATGAAGCTATAACCTTGTACATAAAAACCAATGGGGTTCATACCGACATTGTGGTGCCGGTAAAAACAAATTATAAAGATTGGTCGAAAGACATTGCGTTTGCCAATACCCGTGGAGCCGACAGCACCTATACTTGGTTAGGTATGGGCTGGGGCGATAAAGGATTTTATTTGGAAACACCCACCTGGGCCGATTTAAAAGTGAGTACGGCATTTAAAGCCGCCTTTGCATTAAGCACCACAGCCATACATGCTACCTATTATCAAAACATGAATGTTGGTTCCGATTGCCGGGCAATTTCGGTTAGTCCTCGGCAATATCAATTACTCATTCAATACATCGAAAAGGCCTTGCAACATACCTCCGAGGGTGGTATCATACCAATACCTACCGATGCTGTATATGGCAATCATGATGCTTTTTACGAAGCCCATGGCGCATATAGTATGTTTCATACATGCAATACGTGGACGAACAATGCACTAAAGGCCTGCGAACAAAAAGCAGCTTGGTGGACACCCTTTGATTGGGGAATATTTTATCATTACCCAGCCTCCTTATAAAGCAGGAATTAAAACGTTTTAAAATCCGGATCTACTTTGTCGCCACGAAGGGTGCGATACCTTTTCCGCGATTCATTCACAAAACTGCTGCCTGGGAAATCAACCATTAATTTTTCAAAGAGGCGTTTTGCTTCATCGGTATTGTTGAATTGTTCTTGATAAATAACAGCCAATTGGAATAAGGCATCATCGGCCAATACATCGTCGGCATATTGATCAATGATGCGTTGAAAATGTTTAGCGGCCTCGTTATAATCTTGCTGACGAATAGCCATGTTTGCTTTCACCATTAAAATATCGTCGGCTAATACATGTTGCGGAAAGCTTGTTGATATAGTATCTAATAAAGCCAAGCATTCAGCATCGCGGTATTGAAAGGCGAGCAATTCGGCTTGTGCAAAAAGTAATAAGGGGGTGCTGTTGCTATCGGCCGGTGGATTGTTCTCAGTAATTAATACCGATAAATTCAGGGCATCGTTGGCAATTAATTCGCTGGTGGAGGCTTTGAGTACATCCAGTTGACCTTGTGCCCATACAAAATCGCCGGTGTAATACGATAAACGGGCGTTCCGAAAACGGGCTTCTTCGCCCAACATATCTTGCTTAAATTCTTTATCAACTTGCGAATAGAGTAAGGTGCTTTCCCAACGATTATTTCGGAGCAATTCATAATCACCCATATCGAGTTTGCACTGTCCTCTAAAAATGCGGTCGGTTTGTGGGGCTTGAACAATACGCGTTAAACGCTCGATGGCTTTTTCGGGTTTTCGTCCCATACGGGCTTCCAGCTCTGCTA
>JBIKQE010000056.1:0-11128 GCA_044349815.1 Chitinophagaceae bacterium
TACCAGATGTTCTTGAATGGGGGTGTTTATAAAGGGAAGCGCTATCTTAAAAAGAGCACGGTTGATTTATTTACCAACAAGTATAGTGGTATTAGTCGGCGTGGTTTAGGCTTCGACAAACCCGATATGCCAGGCCGAAGCAGTCCTTGTACCGACCAAGCATCGCCTACAACCTATGGCCATCAAGGGTTTACGGGAACCTGCGTATGGGCCGACCCTGAACACGACTTGGTATTTGTTTTCTTATCGAATAGAACCTACCCCAGTGCCGACAATAAAAAAATAAACAGCATGAATGTGCGCGAGAAAGCACAGAGTTATATTTATTCGTCTATGGGGATTGTTCCTCGTCGATAAGTAAAATTTACATTAATGAAATCGCCTATCTTTGCGACCATAAAAAATAAAATTATGAAACACATTTTGATTGCTATTGTGATGCTTAGCATGTATACATCGTCCTTCGCCCAGTCGTACGGGGATATGCCGGAGAAATTAAATTGCATTAAAATCAATCCAACCTCCTTATTGGGTAGAACAATAAATGTGCAGTACGAACGTGTAGTTCATCCTCACATGTCGGTTGCATTGCAAGTTCGATACACGATTCCCAAAACATACAACAATAGTATATTTACTCCCGTAGACGTTGATTATACCAATTTAAAATTTGGTGCATTAACTATTACGCCCGAATATCGCTATTATGTAAAAGAAGCCATGCGTGGCTTTTATGTTGCGCCTTATTTGCGCTACCGTCAAATGAACTTGGATTTTAATTTTCCTATCCCATACAATGGCGCGATTCAAACGGGGCAATTCGATGGCCGATTTTCGGCGTATGGTGGAGGTGTTATGCTAGGTGTTCATCAAAACTTGGGGAGCAATTTCAGCATCGATTATTTCATTATAGGTCTACAATACATGCACAATACCATTAAAATGAATGGCAATCATAATTTGAATCTTAATAGTATCGATCAACAACAATTATTAGCCGACATAAACCAAACGATCGATGGGGCAAGTCGTTTTATAAAAGACTTAAGTGCTTCAGTAAATGCCAATTCAGCGGTTATTAATGGCAGCTATAATGGTATCGGATTCCGTGGCTTAGGTATCAACTTAGGCTATCGCTTCTAATCGTTATATTTCTACTCTTTAAAACGGTCTGTTTTTGCAGACCGTTTTTTTATTGCATTCGTAGTAAGGGAAATCGAAAATGCTGTTGGTTATTTTGAATGGAAAGATACAATAAGCCCACATAATTAGGTGGTGGAATAGTCCATAATACGGAATAATCCATAGTCCCCTCCATGAGCAATCGACCATCAATAGCATACCACCGATATACACCGTTGCTGGCTTCAGGAAATGCTACTTGCAGAGGTCCTTCTGCATGAGCAAAACCTATACTATTGATTAAATAAGGCGCCTTCAGGTGCGACATAGTGGTAATGTTTAGTGGCAAACAATTACCACCCAAAATACCTTGCTGTTGGAAACGCATACAAATAGTATTGGTATGCATGCCATTATAGAGTAAACTGTCTGCTTCAATCAACCACATTGCGGCCTCGGGCAAGGTGCTTTGTTCCGTATAAAAAAACATCGATTCCAATTGCAAGCGATCGGTAATATCGGGGCCTAAATCGGACCATAATTTACTAAGTACCGCATTCCAAATTTCACCAACCTGATACAGATTACCACTACTCGGATAGAGTTGAGTTGAACTGGCGGTTCGCCCACTCCAAAATTCATTATGTCCATCCCATGTGAATACATCTTCCCAGCGAAAGGCGTTCTTTCGGCGCGAATACGAGGTGGCCCAATAATCGGCTAATCCTTCATCGAGGGCCGACCGTTCAAAACTAAAATTGATATTATTATTGGCACTCCAACTCAAACCATGGGCATATTCGTGAACAATTACATCGGCATCTTCCGCATCATCTACCCCCCCTGTTCCTAATCGCAAACTCGGTTCGCCTCCGTTGCGAACAAACACTGAATTATCGGCACCAAATTGCGCGTGGGCGTCAACATGAAGTACTTGATTCATTAGTTGCGGATAACCCAAATTGTCTAATTGCCTTCGAAATGCCATGATATGATACATCGTCATTACATCTTCAAACCCCGATTCGCTTCGATTAAAAAAAAAGGATTGATTTGATTGGCGAATTGGTTCAACAACAGGGGCTTCAAATTCCTCCAACGAAACCCACTGGTTGTATAATGAAAACTGCCCTAATTGAGGCAAGTAAGTAGCCGGTACTTTCACGATTTTATAGGCTGGCAAAAACCATGCTGCATCCGCATCTTGATTGTCGGTATAATTTCCACCATAAAAATAGCCTTGAGTACTCAATGGGTCGGGATTAAAAACACGGGCATGCACAAACGTATCTCGACCATAATGTCGCTCGTTGGAAATGGAATCGGTTATTCGGCCTTGCACATCCAATAAGAGGGTGTAATCGTACGTTAACCCCCAACACGAAACAGCCCATCGTAATCCTTGTGACGGATACCATACCAAGCGTTCTTGCTTCACTACACCCTTCTTTTTCCAATCATCGGCTATAAGTAACGTATCCACCTGTTGCCATTCATCCCTCGAATGCATGTAACTGTCGGCCAATTGATTCCAATCGGGGAAATTCATTTGTACACTGTGTACTTTCCCCGAAGGGGCCACATTGATTTTAAGCAACGATTGCCAGCAATACAGTTGATTGTACCATACATCAAAAGAAACATGTTTCAACTTCCCAGACGACGCATGGCTCGACATGATTAATTGTACCTGTCCTTGTTGGGATGGCGGAACCCATTGTTGGGCATATTTACATAGACTGATTGAGTCGGTTGAGATGAAAACATCCTTGGGCTTAATCCATTGTTTTGTTGGTTGAGCCGTTGCGTGTACGCTAAATAATAGTATGACAAGCCAAATTCGCATACATAAAATATGAAGACGCCCAAGTGGTTGAGGACGTTAGATTATTTTCCCAACAATTCGGCTAGTTTCTGTTCCAAATAAACACCCCGCAAATCGGTGGCAATTATCTTACCCTTTTTATCGAGCAACAAGGTTTTAGGAATAGCCGGCACATGGTATAATTCGTTTACAACACTATTGAAACCGCGTACATCCGATGCATGCAACCAAGGCATTTGATACTGACGAACCGCATCGAGCCATTTATCGCGCTTATCGTCGAGCGATACACTCAGAATGTCAAAACCCTTGCTGTGATAGGCTTGATAGGCCTTTTTCAAGAAAGGAATTTCAGCTTTACAGGGACCACACCAACTGGCCCAAAAATCGATTAAAACATACTGGCCTTGTAATTTAGACAAGGTAATTTTATTAATGCCACTCGTATCGGGCAAGGTAAAATCGGGGGCCATATAACCCACTTCGATAGCGCGTAATTTCGATATCATCCGATTCAATTCATTACCATAAAACGATGTACGAGCTTTTCCACGAATAAAACCAAACATCGTATCGGCGGTGTTTACTTTTACATTACGGTCGTTGGTTATAGCACTATAAACTACAAAAGCAGCCACTTCCGATTCGCCGTTTTTCTCTAAAAACTGATAAAAGTTAATTTTCAATTGGTTGTTGATTGCGTTCATTACCGCATTTAGGCTATCGGTATTCGGACTTAAGGCGTTATGTCCTTTTTGAACTTGTTGTGCCAATTGTTGTAAAGGGTCCTGGGCTACAATCAAAGAACGAAATATTTCGTGCGACGGCGATCCTTCTAAAAAGGTAATTTGCATATCATTCCGCTTCAAGGTCAATTTAACGGTTTGACCGGGATCCATAAAAAACAACTGATACCGATTTTGTTCATCCGACAATATAAATGGCATAGTTTCTTTTAAGCTTCCCTTGTAGGTAAACGTGCCATTTTTAATCAACAATGTATCGGGCAAAGGAACTGTGAGGTTTCTAAGAAACACTTTCCCGTCGCGTATATCCGAAACTGTTCCTATCAGGGATATTGGCGCACTTTTTTGTGCGCGAGCAACAAGCCCTATTAAGACCAAAATACTACAAAATAAAATTTGTTTTTTCATCGTTCAATTATGATTAGGGCATTAAGGTTTCCAATTTATTCAGCAATGCTTCGCCCCGTAAATTTTTAGCAATTACTTTTCCGTTTTTATCTACCAACACATTCGATGGAATGGATTGAATACTGTACAAGGCTGCCACATCCGATTTCCAGCCTTTTAAATCGCTTACATGCGTCCAAGTCAAACCGTCTTTCGCAATAGCCTCTACCCATTTGGCTTTATCTTCATCGAGCGAAACACCCAATATATCGAACCCTTTGGCATGAAATTCCTTGTATGCCATTACCACATTCGGATTTTCTTCGCGGCATGGTCGGCACCAGCTTGCCCAAAAATCGATGAGTACATATTGACCTTTAAACTGACTCAAACTAATCAAATCGCCATTCACATCGGGCAAGGTGAATCCAGGTGCATCTTCACCTTCGCTGGTTTTTTTCAATTGTTCACCCATCTCTTTCAGCTTCATACCAAAATAGGCTGTTTGCACTTTTTTATCGAGGCCATTGTAAATTTCCATAACGTCTTTATACGTTCGATCTTGTTTCTCGCTCAGAAAGCTAAGTGCAATAAACGAACTTGCATAACCCGATGGATGCTTGGCAATAAATTGCCGTTGTGCCTTATTTAAGTTCTCGTTCAACGTTTCATATTGAGTTTGTAGGGCAAACAAGGTGGCCGTATCCTCGGGAGCATTCATAGCAATCATTCCCAACGAATCCATTTGTTTAAAATAAGGACGAGCCAAGTTATTGAACGCTTCCATCACTTCTTGTTCTTTGCCACAGGTAGCTTTCAATGAACTAATTTCATTCATCGTATAAGTTAAAGTAGCCTTACCGGGCTCTAAGGCAATAAAAGCAGGTTGTTGATTTTCGCCAAAACTCAACATATATACCGATGGCTCGGTAAGTGTAATTTCTTTTTTGAATTTATCGGCAACTACTTTTACCGTATCAATTTTAGGGTCGTCGCTGGGCTTAATCATATAAATTTCGCCGTTGCCGAAGCCTTTAATGGTGCCTTCTACGGTTACTTTACCGGCACCACCAGATTGACATGCCGATAAAAAACTCAAGCATGCAAAAAAGAAAACAATATTTTTCATAGGGTTGAATTAAAACAAAGGTAATTATTTAGTGGTATTGGGCACGATTATAAAAGCGGAACAATATCGCGCTGGTAGGCTAAAATAGCGTCGCGAACTATAGCCAATGCTTTTTCCTTACCATAAAAGGCTTCTACTTTAGGCGGTTCGGCTTGATGATGCTCTAATTCCTTGTAACGCATAAAAAAGTGCTTTAGTTCAGCCGTAAAATGGGGTGGCAATTCTTCTAGCTCATTGATGTAATTCACACTCATATCGTCGGCACAAACCGCAATAATTTTATCGTCGGCGCCTTTGTCTTCCATGCGCATAACCCCAATTACTTTAGCACGCATTATGCTCAAGGGTTCAGCATCTATTTGCGACAGCACCAAAATATCCAAGGGGTCTCCGTCTCCTGCATAGGTTTGTGGTATAAACCCATAATTGGCCGGATAATAAAACGCAGTATGCAACACCCTATCGAGTTTCAACAAACCGGTTTGTTTACAAATTTCGTATTTCGCGCGACTACCACGTTTAATTTCAATAATAGCTTGAAGGGTAGCGGGAGCCTCATCGCCGTAGGGCACATCGTGCCAAGGGTGCATTGCCATAAAGTAAATGTAAGCGAATTATTACCGATTCTTTTAATTGGACGGTAAATTTTCTTTCCAAATATGCTCGCCTGTTTCAAACACTTCTTTCCCCCAAATAGGCACCTCGTTTTTAATACGTTCCACTAAATACGTACAGGCCTCCATGGCCGCACCACGATGGGGCGAAGATGTAAAAACAAACAAGGAAATTCCTCCCACAGGCACCCATCCCAAACTATGATAGATATGCAAGCACGTTAACCCAAATTGCTCAAAGGCCGCTTCGCGAATAGTATGAAATTGGGTGTTCGCCATCTCGTTATAAGCGCTGTATTCGATGCCCGAAACTACTTGTTCATGAATAATATCGGCACGAATTTGACCAAGAAACATACTGTGTGCCCCTATGTTTGTTTTATGGGTATGATGTTGTAAACTTTCCGCTACAAAGGCCGGTTCAATGGGCCCCTCTACAAAACAGTTTTTCATTTTTTTCTCCGCCATGGTACTACGAATTTAATTGAATCAAGCCCCCTTTTAAATGGTAAACTTCCTTGAAATGATATTCTTCTTTTAATGTTTCTAATGCAATGCGACTACGATAACCACTATGGCAAATAAACACCACCGTTTCACTGGGCAGCCACGAAGAAATAACGTTCGGTAATTCGTCCATCGGAATACGTTCTGCCTCCCAAGGAGAATCCAAGGTTTCATGACGTTCCCGAACATCCACTAGCCGACATTTTTTCTCGCGCAACAACCCATTCAGTTCATTCGCAGTCAGATTTTCGTTTCGAATTGGGTGTTTAATGGGCGAGATTATTTCGGCCGCATAACGAACAACATATTGTTGATGCGTAGCATAATTGTAATGGACAAGTTGGCCTTGTAATTGATTGGGCAAATCGCACAAATATTTAACTGCTTCCAACGCTTGTTGATAGCCTAGGGCCACAGGCACCATCCCCCACACACCTTGACTATTGCACGAAACACTATTATTTTTTTCACCTTGAAATAAAACAGAAAATGGGGGTTCGTTGGAACGAAATACCGCTAGTTGCGTTTCATAGCCATGAACAGAACCATAAATCCATGTTTTAGCATGCTTTTTAGATAATTGATCAATCGCAATGCGAGCCGATAGTGTATCGGTACAATCAATTATCAACGTCGCTTCTAAAATAAAATTCGCCCCATTTTCTTCATTAAAAAAGGCAGAAATGGCTTGCAAGGAAAGTCCGGTAAATGTTGCATTTAATTTCGCTACCGCCGTTATGGCTTTATTACAACCTACATCGCTAGGAGCATATAAATGTTGCCGATGCAAATTAGACATTGAAACCGTATCACCATCAAACACCGTAATGTGTTGTACACCGGCACGAACCAAGGCATCGAGCACACTGCATCCTAAGCCACCAACACCCACCAATAGCACATGCGCATGCATCAAGCGTTGTTGTTTCGCTGGCGTCATGTTGGGCAAGGCTAATTGACGTTCAAAGCGTGGATCCATCGTAGTAAAATTAACCGCCTGAAAACGGCGGCATCAAGGCAATTTCGTCGGTAGTATCAATCAACTGCGATGATAATACAATGCGATGATTAACCGCTAATAATAATCGAATCGAAGCCCACGATGGGTAACGTAAAAACACGGCTGCTAATAAGGCCTCCGTATTGGGCAACGAAGAACACAACAAGGTATTTGTGCCGGCTTCTTCAGCCAACAATCCAAACAAGGCTATTTTAAATTCGTTTGTTGCCATAATAACGCTTCTTGATAAGCCTCCGGTGTATTGATATTAAAAAAGAAACGAGGCGACCTTGTTAACAGAAAATCGCCGGGTACAAAAGTAGGGGTAAAATGATTAAGCATGGTTTGAAGTTTACGTTCGCCGGCCAACAATTTCGCTCGCCATAAAGGCGCCAAACGGGTATGCAAAAGCAATGGAAATAGTTGTACTTTTTCTTGCAACGAAAATCCAAGTACACCCGCATCCAATTCAACTTGGCACAAAGCCTCAATACCTTCGGCGTTTAGCCACGGCATATCGACCGCACAAAGAACTATGTAGGGTGTAGTGGCATGATGCAAGGCCGCATCAATAGCACCCACCGGACCACATAATGGATAAACATCGGGTATAGAAATCCATGCAGGGTTTTGATGTTGTTCGTGACCACTTAGCACCACAACCGTAGCTGCTAGCGATTGAAATTCCGATACCATGGAAGCCAACAAATTACTTTCGCTCCAGGGCAAACTCCCTTTATCGTGTTGCATCCGTGTGCTTTGTCCACCTGCCAAAATATAAATACTAACCTCCTTCATCATTGCAAGAATAATTTGAATGAAGCTACTATTAATACCACCGCCAACAAGCGTTTGATCCAAATATAATTAGCGCGTTGAACACCTACTTGGGCACCCATCCAACCAAAAATAAATACAATACCTATCCACGTAAATTGAGTATTCGCCAACACCGGCAATCGCCCCTGCAAGGCAACTAAACCGCTCAACGAATTCACTAAAATAAATGCCGCGCTCAAACCCGAAATTGTTTTAGCGGAGGCCCATGCCAAGAACATCAATAAAGGCGACAATAATATACCACCTCCAACACCCAACAATCCCGAAACCCACCCTAGGCAAAATCCTATACCCATCAATACCCATGGGTTATACGGTTTAATTGTTTCTTGCGGACGTTGATCGATGAATAATTTAAGTGCAGAAGCAATAAGTATAATTCCTAGTAATTGCCTGTATAAAAAATCAGACAAAGGCATTACGCTACCTACAAACGCCATGGGCACCGAAGGCAAGGCAAGGTATAAAAACATTCTACCATCAAAATGTTGTTTTCGATAAAACGAAAACAGGGCCACACTCGATACCAATACATTCATCATTAACACTAGGGGCTTCGCTTCAGCGGGTGCTAAGCCATAAAAACTCATTAAAGCTAAATAGGCACTGGCACCACCGTGGCCCACCGAGGCATATAAAAAAGCAGCCAAGGCAAAGAGCACAAGAAAAACAGCATTATACCAATCCAAGAAACCCATCAAAGCAAATATACTTTTACGAGGGTTCCTGCCGGCGGATTTTCTAGCCCTTGTTCCAATTCAACTATGGCATTGGCTTCGGCGAAGCCATTCATTTTATACGACTCTTGATGATCTAGCCATTCAAGTCCTGCTTCTCCAACACGGGCTTTTACAAAATGGGTCAAGCCGGCTTTTTTGGTATACGCGGTGGCCATAGGCAAAAAACATCTTTTTAAACCACCCTGTTTTTTTTGCAAACAGGCATCCAAATAAGGCACCGTATACCTATAAAAACATGTAAGCACCGAGGCCGGATTACCGGGCAATCCAAATACGGCACATTGTTTTAGCTTTCCAAAATAAAAGGGTTTGCCGGGTTTTTGTTTCACACCATGAAAGATGGTTTCTACACCTAATTCGGTTAACGCAGGCACCACAAAATCGTAATCGCCAACCGATACGCCACCGGTTACAAGCACCACATCGGCCTTGGCCATAGCGGCTTGCAATACTTGTTTAATTTCAATAATACTATCGGAACATCGCGAAACGCTAACCGACGTGATGCCCTGTTCTTGCAAGGCCAACAACAACGCAGTACTATTCGATTCATAAATTTTTCCGGGCAACAATACCTCCCCCGGCGAAACCAATTCGTTGCCCGTACACACAATATGCACCCGTGGTTTTTCAAATACAGACACCGAAGTAATTCCCAAGCCACTCAACAAAGCACATCGGGCCGGATTCAACACATCGCCTACAGCGGCCACCAACTCACCTTGTTTGGTTTGCGACGCTGCCGGTCGAATATGCTGACCAACTGCGGGAACCGTTTCCGGACAATACGAAACACCCTCTTTCCATACAATATGTTCTTGTTGAATAATAGCATCGATGCCCTTTGGCACAAATGCCCCTGTAAAAATGCGAACGGCCTCATTATAACCCAACAAAACGTGTTCAATAAAATCGCCGGCAGCTACTACCTGTTTCGTTGAAAAAGAAGCCCCCGGGGTGTAATTGGCTAAACAAATACCGTATCCATCCATGGCCGACTGCGGGTATGTAGGCCAATCGATTGGCGAAAACACATCATGAGCCAAGGTATTATGCAAGGCTTCCAACAAGGGTTTTTGAATAATGGGGCTTGTGTAGGCCTGTTTCTGGATAAAATCGGAAGCTTGTGCTACGGTAATCATGCTAAGGGGAAAAATACAATAAGGAGGGAAAAATAATCATTAAATTCGTTAATATTGTGCTACATTTAAACGTTAAAAATCGGTTTATGATGAATTTTACACGCAAGACGTTTGCGGGGTTTATTGTTTTAATGGTTCTGGGCTTATTTTCCCAAACTATGCAAGCGCAAACAGTTACAACAGGCGCATTACCTTTCAATACTTTATGTCCTTGTAACACGTACCAAGTGGTGGTTACCTCCACAGGCACTTTTGGCTTTGGGAATATTTACACCGCCCAACTCTCTGATGCTACTGGCAGTTTTGCAACCCCTACCCCTATTGGCACCTTAAACAGTGCGGCCAACTCGGGTATCATCAGTTGTACTATTCCTTGTGGTACCCCAACCGGCACGTTGTACCGCGTTCGGGTAGTGAGTTCGAGCCCTGCGGTAACGGGCTCAACCAATGGTAGCAATTTAACCATAACTCAAAATCCGAATGCGCCTGTTTCAGCGGCGGCGAACCCTGCAGCCTTGTGTTTGCCGGGTGGTACCGTGCAGTTAACCGCTCAGTCGCCCGGTAATTTTATTAGTTGGTACAATGCACCCACGGGTGGAAGCTATTTGGGTGGCACACCAAGTGGTGGTAACTACACAACATCGTTAAATACAACAACAACCTATTATGCCGAAGCCTTGGTGGGTGGTATAGCCACAACCGGCACGGCTACATTTAGCTTTACAGGTGGCATGCAAACCTTTACGGTGCCTCAAGGTATAACTAGTTTGAACATTACTTGCTATGGCGCATCGGGTGCTAATGCCATTGGCGCCGGCGCCGGAACAGGTGGCTTAGGTGCCATGAGTTCAGGCACTTTAGGTGTAACCCCTGGTCAAACCATCAATATTTTTGTAGGCGGCGCAGGCAACAATGCCGGCGGCGGTTGGAATGGCGGGGGTAATCCCGGTTCGCCCGAAGCCGGTGGCGGTGGCGGATCCAGCGATGTTCGCGCCAACGGTACCTTACCGGCCAACCGAGTTCTTACCGCCGGTGGCGGCGGTGGCGGCGGTGCTGCCGGTTGCGCCTTACCTTAT
>JBIKQE010000262.1:0-3157 GCA_044349815.1 Chitinophagaceae bacterium
AATATTATCTTGTGTGGCCATTTGGCACGAAAAACGCACGGATGATTAAAAAAAGATGGAAACTAAAGGTCAGCGACGAAAAAGCGGCCGAAGCATTGCAATCGGAATTAAAAATCCATCCTGTTTTGTGCCGCTTGTTGGTACAACGTGGCATAACTACATTCGATGCATCCAAGCAATTTTTTCGTTCTAATAAAGACCATTTGCACGACCCTTTTTTAATGAAGGGAATGGAATTGGCTGTAAATCGGATTCATCGGGCCATAGAAGCCAACGAAAAGATATTAATATTTGGCGATTACGACGTGGATGGCACCACAGCGGTAGCCGTTGTATTTACCTACTTTCAGCGCTTGCACCCCAATATTTTGTTTTACGTTCCAAACCGTTTTACCGAAGGGTACGGCGTTTCGAAAAAAGGCATAGATTATGCGCACGAACAAGGCGTTGGTTTAATCATCACCCTCGATTGTGGCATTAAAAGTATGTTGTTGGTTGATGAGGCCAATCGGATGGGGATGGAAGTGATTATTTGCGACCATCATTTACCTGATGTGGAGTTGCCCAAGGCCTTGGCCATTTTAAATCCGAAACAAGTTGATTGTCCGTATCCCTACAAAGAACTTTGCGGATGTGGTATAGGGTATAAACTGATTTCGGCTTATGCTGAACGTTTTGATATAAATCGGGAATGGGTGGATAGTCAACTCGATTTAGTGGCCACAGCCATTGCGGCCGACATTGTACCCATTACGGGCGAAAACCGCACCTTGTGTGTGCTTGGCTTAAACAAAGCCAACGAGCACCCATCTATTCCGATTAGTGCGTTGAAGCAAATCAGCGACATGAAAAAGCCGTTCACCATTAGCGATTTGGTATTTATAATAGCGCCTCGGGTTAATGCGGCCGGCCGAATGGATGATGCCCGTAAGGCGGTTCAATTGTTTATAGAGCCCAACGAAGAACAAGCGAAAGAATTAGCCAAGGTATTACAACTCGACAATAACGAACGGCGGGATGTAGATCGACAAACTAGCCAAGAAGCGCTTGAACAAATTGAACACAATCCGCTCATGCTAAACCGTCGTAGTACGGTGGTTTATCAATCGCATTGGCACAAAGGGGTTGTAGGTATTGTGGCCTCCCGTTTGATTGACCATTATTACCGCCCAACAATAGTTTTAACCCAGTCTAACGGTAAAATAACCGGCTCGGCACGCTCTATTAAAGGGTTCAATTTATACGATGGATTAAGCCGTTGTGCCGATTTGTTGGAAACCTATGGTGGGCATTATTTTGCCGCCGGACTTACATTAGCCGAAGAGCAGTTACCTGAATTTATAGAACGTTTTGAAACCGTGGTTTGCGATATGGTAGCAGACGACCTGTTCGTTCCTGAATTGGAGATTGATGCCGACTTACCCTTGCATCATATACAAGCACCCTTCATGAAATTGTTAGATCAATTTGCGCCGCATGGCCCCGACAATATGAAACCGGTATTTCGTACGAAAGGCGTTTACGATTTCAAAGGATATTCGAGCGTTGTAAAGGAACGCCATTTACGTTTATCAATTACCGCCGATGGCCATAGCAATATAACGGGTATTGGTTTCAATTTGGCCCACAAACTAGATATTGTAAAATCGGGGTTACCTTTCGATGTGGTATACCACTTAGAAGAGAACGAATGGAACGATAAAAAAACCATTCAATTAAAAATCATTGATGTAGAAGCCGGAAATGGACCGAACTTTGATGTTTAGCAAACAGGCATGAAACTGGCAGATATTTATTCGTTAGCGCAGCGATCTATTAAAAGCAATCGCCTACGTACCCGTTTAACCATAACGATTATAGCCATAGGCATTACTGCGCTGATTGGTATTATAACGGTGATAGATGTATTGAAGGCCAGTATTGAAAATAATTTCAGCGGAATGGGAGCCAATACGTTTAACATCACCAATCAACAAGTGATGGCAAAGGGAGGACGCAAGCGGCGTTCGGCCGATGCAGAAACAAACCGTATTAAGCTGCGCGAAACCGACTTGTTTATTCGAAATTATCGCTACCCGGCCACCATCAGTGTTCAAGTAATTGCCAGTAATAATGCCTTGATTAAACGCGGCGCGAAGAAATCGAATCCGAACATCAACGTTATGGCCACTGATGCAAATTATTTGAAGGTATCGGGACTAAATTTATTACAGGGGCGTAATTTCAGCGTGCGCGAAATAGCCAATGGCGAAAATGTATGCCTATTGGGATATGCTATTGCTCAAAAATATTTCCAACGGGCAGGGCAAGCAGAAAACGGGATACTGCATATTGGCCAAACCTCTTATCGGGTAATTGGGGTTTTGGAAGAAAAAGGTGCCAGCTTTACCGACCGAACCGATAATATGATTTTAGTAAGCATCATGAATGCGCGTCAACGCTTTAACGTTACCCAAAAATCGGCGGTGATTAGCATAAAAGTGAACGATATAAAACAAATACGGGCTGCCATGGACGAAGCGGAAGGCACCATGCGTTCTGTAAAAGCCTTGCATCCTGGAGAGCCTACCAATTTTGCCATCAATAAAAACGACGAGGTGGCTCGTTCGCTGATTTCGAATTTAGAATTTGTAACCTTGGCCGCCGGGTTTATAGGGTTCATTACCTTATTGGGCGCCGCCATTGGCTTAATGAATATCATGTTGGTATCGGTAGCGGAACGTACCCGAGAAATTGGTTTATCGAAAGCGCTAGGCGCTACATCGGCTATTATTCGCAAACAATTTTTAAGCGAAGCCATTATCATTAGCGTTAAAGGCGGAATCATTGGTATTGTAATAGGTATCTGCATTGGAAATTTATTGGCATTGGCCTTCAAAACACCCTTTGTAATACCCTGGATGTGGATGGGCATTGGCTTAAGTATTTGTTTTTTGGTTGGCTTGGCCGCGGGCATCTATCCTGCATTAAAGGCATCGCGCCTCAACCCCATCATCGCATTGCGTTACGAGTAACGAAGTAGCTCAACTAAAAAAACGTACCTTAGCGGCATAATTTCTTGTTATGAAATACCATGCTTTACCCTCTTTGTTGTTCACAAAAAACAGAACGCGATTTGCTAAAAAAATGAGTGCGAACAGCATCGCCATTTTTCATG
>JBIKQE010000263.1:0-3146 GCA_044349815.1 Chitinophagaceae bacterium
AGCGGGCCTTTGTTTGTTTTTCTCTAGGCAAAGTACTGCATGCCACTGGCTGGAAAATGGGATATTGCGTGGCACCCAAACACCTCATGGCCGAGTATCGAAAAATTCATCAGTTCTTGGCATTTTCGTGCAATACGAGTCTGCAAGTGGGCATTAGTGCCTACATCCAACAACCGCAAACGTATTTGAACTTACCTCCTTTTTTTCAGCGCAAGCGCGATGCCTTTATTGAACAAATGAAAGCCACGCCCTTCACCTTGCATGCCCCGGCGCAAGGCAGTTATTTTCAACTGTTCGGTTACGAAAAAATATCGAACTTGCCCGACAAAGAATTTGCGGTATGGCTCACCCAAACCCATGGCGTAGCCACCATCCCCGTGAGTGCCTTCAACCACAACGGTCACGACGATCGCCTCATTCGGTTTTGCTTTGCCAAAAAAGACGACACGATGCAGATGGCGGTGGAACGGTTGCTAAATTTATAGCACAATTTAAACGCTGTTCACTGCTTACTGAAACTGTTTTCTGATTTGTTCCTTGGTTTGTGTCTTCACAAACCAATACTACTAACCACGTACTGAAATTGTTTTCTGATGTTGGAGCGCAACAGCATCGCTTTCTTCAACACCCGTCGCGCTTTTCGTGGCTACGAGGTAGCCTACTACAATCGCGGCTATTGGTCATCGTCTGAATCATTCTTCAGCTTTTTTCTGTCCTTTAAAGGACAGAAAGGACCTAAAGGACATAAATGCGGTTGTTCATTATAGAAAAAGTTGGTGGTTTGTGAAGACACAAACCACGGGTATAGCTCCTATCGCGGCTATTGGTCATCGTCTGAATCTTTCTTCAGCTTCTTTTGTTCTTTCAGTCATTTCTGTCCTTTAAACGACCTAAAGGACCTAAACGACATAAATGCGCTTGTTCATTTTTCGAAACAGTTAGTGGTTTGTGCAGACACAAACCACGGGTTTAAAGGGCGAAATTTTTTCATTCAACGCTTGTTGGTGAAAACACCAACAAGGGCTGAAGGGTGTTAAATTGATTTGACTGATGCACAATGAATCGGACGATGAAGAATAGCCGCGATAGGAGCAAGGTGCCATGCACCGCGGATAGCGCGAAGGGTGCTCAATAAAGCGATGCCGCTGCGCTACAACGAAACCTTCTTTCGCAATTGCTTGATGGCGCTGTGTTGTTTTTTACTTTCCAAGCGTTGTTCTTTGACGGCTTTGGGAATGCGCGTTTTTAGTCGCTTTTTTTTGGGGACTAAGGCCGTGCGAATTTTTTGTTGCAAGCGGCGAACGACCTCGTTTTTGTTTTCCAATTGAGAGCGGTGGGTTTCACACGCCATAATGAGCAGTCCCTCTTTGTTGATGTATTGTGCCAAGGCGGTTTGGAGCCGGGCCAAAACATCGGGCTCGAAGGCGGTGGATTGTGCAATGGGCCATTGAAGCATTACTTTGGTTTCCACCTTGTTCACGTTTTGTCCGCCTTTGCCCCCACTGCGTGCCGTGCTAAAATTGATTTCGTGCAGTAGGTTTTCCAACGCGTGGTTTATTGTATTTTGCGTTTCCATTCGTCAAAGGTCTGAAAATATTTTTACTATGCGTGCATTGATTCAACGGGTAAGTTCTGCGTCGGTTCATATTGGGGAGCGTTGTGCCGGACAAATTCAACAAGGGTATTTGGTTTTTCTGGGTATTTCGGTACACGATACGCAAGAACAGGCCGAATGGCTTTGTGGTAAAATAGCACAATTGCGGGTGATGGCCGATGCCACCGGCTTGATGAATCAATCGTTGCAGGATGTGGGCGGCGAACTCTTGTTGGTGAGTCAGTTTACGTTGCATGCCTCCACCAAGAAAGGCAACCGGCCCTCGTTTATTGAGGCGGCGCGGCCCGAGCAAGCCATCCCTTTATACGAGTTTGTTATTAATCGTTTGGAATCCTTGTTGGGCAAGACCATTCGAACCGGCGAGTTTGGTGCCGATATGCAGGTGCACTTGGTGAATGATGGTCCGGTTACCATTTGGATAGATAGTTTAAACCGCGAATAAATTTTGGTATTACCTTTATGGCGCTATGGCCGACGCAATGAATTTGAATGAACTGCAAGCGCAGGTAGACACGTGGATTAAAACCCACGGCGTGCGCTATTTTAGCGAATTAACCAACTTGGGTATTTTGATGGAAGAGGTGGGTGAGCTGTCGCGCTTGATGGTGCGGCAATACGGTGATCAGAGTTTTAAACCCAGCGATAAAGGCAAAGACATTGCCGATGAAATGGCCGATGTGTTGTGGGTGTTAACGGCCTTGGCGAATCAATGTGGTGTAAATTTGCAAGACGCGCTTGAAAAAAATATGGCGAAGAAAACGCAACGCGATGCGGAACGCCACAAACAAAACGATAAACTACAATGAGATTATTGATATTCATTGGCTTGCTTTGCTTGGCCTCGCTACATGGCGTGGCGCAAACGAGTTTCGATGCCTCGAACTCGGCTGTGTATAAAGGCAAAACCATTATTACGGCCGGGTATGGTGTGCCAAGTATTATTCGCGCGTATGTAAAATACCGCACCTCGCGGAAAGACTATACCGTTTCGGGTTATGGCCCCTTGATGTTGAAAGGAGAATACATGATTAGTGACCGTTGGGGGATTGGTTTTGATGGCTCGTACAGTCGCAGTAAATTAAGTTGGATGGAAGACGGTTATGATACTGTACAATTTATTTACCGCAAATTTGAATCGGGGATAAAGGCCTACGAGGTATCGGGTGTGGTGCGTGGCAATTATCATTATTTGAAACGCCCTAAATGGGATGCGTATGCCGGTGCCGGGTTAGGCTTCGGAAAAATTCATATGCAGATGTACACCAAGGCGCATACGTCGCGGGTGGAGGCAGAATATTCGGTGCCACGGCCCATTAGTTTATCGCTCAGTAATGGGTTTCGTTATTTTCCTACCAAGCATTTTGGGGTATATACCGAAGTGGGCTTAGGGAAATGTTGGTTGCTGTTTGAACGTTATTTTTTGGCTGAAGCCTTTGTGCAAGGTGGCATTGTGTTTAAGTGGTAGTTTTTAATAAACCGTACCTTTGTGGCTTATGGCCAAACAATCGAAATGGGTCCGCGCCGAGGAGGC
>JBIKQE010000264.1:0-3139 GCA_044349815.1 Chitinophagaceae bacterium
TGGTAATTACATCAATATCACTCACCAAATGCGCCAATCGATCGATCCCTTTCGAGGCCCCACTCAAAAAATTCATTCGCACTTTATCATCGTCTATGGCCCCATCCATCAAGGTGTCAATATACCCCTGCACCGAAAAAATAGGCGTCTTAATTTCATGCGCCAAATTCATTAAAAACTCCTTCCGAAATTGCACATTGCTCTCCAATCGCTCTATCTCCACCCGATACTCACTGGCCCAATCCGACACATCTTGCTCCACTTCCTCCAAGGTTTTCCGTGGCAACAAATTTTCAGCATAAAACTCCTCCCGCTTCGTAGCCTTCGTTTGCGCAATCAACTTGTAAATCAATTTAATATGCCGGTAAATAAACCACTCCACACTTCGGTAAAACAACCACCAACAACATAAAAAAAATACCAAGCCCAACAACAAGGCTTTCCACCAAACCCAATCGCCATACCACAAAGCCCCGGCAAATAAAATAGCGGGCAACATGGCAAACAACATGCCCAACTGATTCAACGATACATTCTTACGAGGCAACATACTTTAAAAGTACACGTAAATCCCGTTCCCAAAATAGAAAATGATATAATTATTTTTGGGGCTGTCGGCCCATAGCTTCGCCCCTTCTTCGTTCGGGCTACTTCGGGCTCCGCTTCGCTGCGGCCCCAATTCGTTCCTCTTGGGGCTAAACCCTGCGTATCCCGCAGCCCCCAAGCAATGCAACTCTATTCATCATCCACAAACAACTATTCACGCTGCAACAAACAGCATCCATCATCCACTATCGAATTTCAAATTTGTAACCAACCCCTTTCACCGTATGAATAAAATCGGTATTCATCTTCTGGCGAATTTTACGCACATGCACATCAATGGTTCTATCGCCTACTATCACATCGTTCCCCCAAATCTTTTCTAAAATTTCGTTGCGTAAAAACACACGGCCGGGTTTCGATGCCAACAAAGCAAACAATTCAAACTCCTTCCGCGGCAACGCAATTTCTTGCCCATTATAAATCACTAAAAAACGACTCCGATTAATTTCTAAATTCGGGAATTGTATCACACTCGGCTCCTCTTTATTAATTCGCCTAAACGCCGATTGCACCCGCGATACCAATAATTTAGGCTTGATGGGCTTCGCTATATAATCGTCGGCACCCACATCCAACCCTCGAATCTCCGATGGCTCATCACTCAATGCCGTTAAAAAAATAATCAAGGTTTCATCGTTCTCCGGATTGGCTCGCAACTCAATACACGTTTGAATACCATCCTTGTGCGGCATCATCACATCCAAAATAATCAACTCAGGCTTGAACGATTTTGCTTTAGACAATGCATCAACACCATTCTCGGCGGTTTCTACTAAAAAGCCGTGAAGCTCGAGGTTATAACGAACAATCTGTAAAATATCCTTTTCGTCGTCAACGACCAGTATTTTACCTTGATGTTTATCCATAGTGGAATTTTTACAAAGGTAGTTCCACACTAAACCTTTTGTATGTATTAGTAATTACGAAATTGTTAAGTTAAACGATACCCTAACAAAAAGAAGATAAACGCTAAAATCAATACCATTTTTACGAATCTATATTTTTAAAAACGTTCCTGCAAGTCGTCAATAGCCCGATCCAGGGAGTCTATCATATTGCTTTTTTCTTGTTTCAACCGTTTTCGAAGCAAACGCAAGGAATCCAATCGCTTACGGGTTGTTCCATCCATCTTGTCCTCCAAGGCGTCATCGAAAATATCTTGCATCCTAAACACCGAATCCAAATCGACGTCATCAACCACAATACCATTCCCGCTTGAGGAAAAACCAATGTTTATTGACTTCACCCGATTTTTAAACCCTTTATCGGCACGCACCACGATATGTTCCGGCACATATACATCGAGCTGAGCATGCTGAAAATGATAAGCCGAATGGTTATTTAATGTAAACCGACGAGGAATATACAAGGCGCCATTTTGATAGGTTGGCACCATATCGAAACGCTCAATTTCCTTGCCGGCATCGGCCTCGCTTGAACCCGTTGCACGCCGTGTTACACGAACACGAATCAAGGAGTCGACACTTCGATGAAAATTCACCCAAACAGTGCGACATACATACTGATTTCCCGACGCTTGAATCAACGAATTAGGACCATTCACATTGAACAAATCCAGGGTTTGCATCGTATCCTGTTCCATAGGATACACCCGTAAAGTATCTTGTATTGGAGTAAAAACATAGACTTGTTTTTTACTGCTGATGGCATGGTGCTGTTGCAACATGGAATACACCAAAATAATAGCGGCCACCCAACCCAATATATGCAAACCCAACACTGTTTTCCGAAACATCGGATGTGGTTTGGCATAACCCGCCAATCGACGAATCAAACCAAAAAGCAAGACCAACAAGGGTAAAATAAACACCAACACAATCACCAAAAATGCGAGTGATTTATGCAGGGTACTGAACAAAATAAAATCGGATGCCCGATACGCCAAAAATGTACCCAAGCCCATACTGAATACAAAAGGAACTAACATCAATACCAAAATAGCCATCACTACATAGGCCAATGCCCTCAACAACTTTGTACCCGCCCCCACTTGTTGACTATTGGCTTGCTCAATTTTATTTACTTGTTGTATAGTC
The DNA here is from genome assembly GCA_044349815.1 of Chitinophagaceae bacterium. Taxonomy (GTDB): domain Bacteria; phylum Bacteroidota; class Bacteroidia; order Chitinophagales; family Chitinophagaceae; genus OLB11. The sequence continues at coordinate 2,664 of JBIKQE010000264.1, forward strand.
GACAAATTCACTGGGTCGCCATTCAACAACATAAAATCCGTTCCCGATTTAGCGAGTGGCGTTATAATCCACAATACTAAATACACAATAAAACTGATGCCATTGAATGAAATACCGGTAGACCAAATGCCATCCATTATATGCTCAAACCGGAAAATATCAAACGCTTCCAATAAAAAAGGGGCAAGAAACAAAATCCGAATCATCCACTTTTCCACTGAAAATAATTTGGCTAAGCCGGCACAAACACCCCCAAGAATACGAAACTGCGGGTCACGAAAAAACTTCCGACCAATAGGCGATTTGGTTTCTTTTGATGGCAAAAAAATCCACAACAAAATATAAGCCAATATACCCATGTTCACCGTAAACAAGGTGGCTACTTGCAACAAGGTAACCAACACAAAAATCAATCGTACCGCAATGGGATCGATGGCAAATGTTTGGGCCAATCCGGCACAAACACCGCCCAACAT
>JBIKQE010000265.1:0-3134 GCA_044349815.1 Chitinophagaceae bacterium
AAGAAAGGGAAAACAAGAAAAGAAACACCCCAAATTACAGCCCAGAAGGTTTTAAACCGCTTTATATGTTTCAGAACAAACCGATCAAAAACAATAGGCAACAAAAATAAACTCAACCACAAATACCGTGTTTCAATATGCATGGTTAAATAGCCTAAGGGCAAAACACATAATGCCAAAACAATCATTTTTTCAGCCTTAAAATCAATCGATTTCCTATTTATAAATAAAAAATAATACGCCCCCCAGCCAATAAGCAGCAACGCAAACAAACTCAATTCAGCGTAGCATGAAACTGCCGATAAGGTGGTATGAAAACATCGAGCTATCCAATGAATAAATGCAGAAAGACTGCTAAAGGGCCCGGTTAAAATACCTTGACTCGGAAATGGATCCTCCCAAAATGAAGGCGAATCGGAATAGGTAGGTGGTATCAATAAGTGAATACTGTCTTTAAATGTTTTACCACTATTTATATACCAGCTCATATTTAATTTGCCAGCCAATCCGGTAACAGTCCATACGCCAAATTTGTGATGAATAGCATAAATCCATGGACTCATAAAAGCGAGTGACGTAAATATACCGATTGCGCCTTGACGAAGACTATGTTTAAAGGTTTGTTGCTTTTGGATGTAAAGAAAACTTTGCCAAATTAAAAAATGCAATAAAAAGAAAAACCAGGTATACGCCTTTGCATAAAAACCAATACCAATAATCATTCCCGATACTATAGCCGTTAGCATGTTCAACTTGTTCTTACGGCTTATCATCCAAATCAAATATGTAAGAATAAATAAACATTGTAACAAATCGGCAAATACCTGATAATACACCAAATAAACCATTACAACCGATAAGATGCCTTGGGCAATAACACGTATTAACGTATTAACTTGCATTATATACATCAGGTACCAGGTTTGTAGTAACAACAACATACCAAAAAACAGATTCCAGACTTGTGCTCTAAAAAAGAAATTCATGCCTTGATGTTGTTTCACTAACAACAACCAACTATTCATTGGACTCCACAATGCATTTATACTCTGAAAAAAATCGCCATTAGCAACGCGTTCGGCTACCGTCAAATAGCCAACAGCATCACTATCTAACATATAACCAAGCCATGGATAAGCTAATTTCCAAGCAAATAAATAAAACAATATCCCTAACAGGGGAACACTATGTAATATCCAATTTTTCATGCAAGGTTTTGAAATAATTAAAGGAATGTAGCATGCGGCTACCATACCAACTAAACAATTCGCCATCTACTAAAATAACTTTAGCCTCAGGAAACATGGTTTGAATTAAATTAATGTGTTTTTGTTTGAACGGGAAGGGTTCACTCGATAAAAAAACTAAACCAGGGTTCAATATTTTAATTTGCTCTTCTGTTAATTCAGGATATCGTGAAAGCACCACACTGTTTTTCCAGCCTCCTAACTTTAACATGGCATGAATGAACGTATTTGTACCTGCGGCCATATATGGCTTTTGCCATATTAAATAAAGCACTGAACGAGGGTCTTGCTTTTTTTGATATTGCGTTGACTGAAAACGCAGTTGTTCTATCAACTCCCTGGCCATTTCATGTTTATTAGTCATCTGTCCAATAACATCCATCATCATCAAGGCATCGTCGAACGTACTAATATCGGAAACATAAACAGGGCAAATATCACGAAGGGCCTCAATCTGCTCTTTTACATTTTCTTCTTTATTGGCAAGAATCAAGGTTGGATTTAATTGCTTAATTTGTTCAATATTTAAGGTCTTAGTACCCCCTACCCTTGTTTTACTTTTATACCATGAATTCGGATGCACACAAAATTTAGTAATCCCAACCACTTCGTCGTCTAAACCCAAGGTATATAGAAACTCTGTTTGCGAGGGCACTACCGAAACAATGCGCAAAGGGCTATTGATTTTGCTTTTCAACATCAAAGTGCGATTTATACATCAACATAAACAACGCTAAAAAAATCATCGATAAGGGAAAGAGTGTTTGCTCCAAGGCATTTCCCCATACCGTGTTGGGATAAACATATTTACAAGCCCCATCGAACAAGGTTAAAAGTAAATATACCCAAACAGCCCACTTATAACGAAATTGTATCAACAACCAAACCAGCGTATAAGTAAGCATAAAAAATGGGCGAGCATGATAGTTTGTCCAACCCGAATACGAGCCAAACATATCTACAAATAAATAAACCGTAAACAAACCATGAATGGCAGTAATGGCCGGTACAATAAAACGATAAACCGATAGCATAATATTACGAAGCGTCTTGTTGATTTGAATCGCGCTTATTCGATTTTTTGTATTTCTTTCTCGTATTCACAAATAGGTCGCTGAATTTATTAAACACCTTTCGATACGATAACCCAGCACCACTTTTGGTAAAGTTCTCGCCATCAACATCCATACTATTGGTTCGGTAGGCATTCGCCCTAAAACGGCCATCTTCTGAAATCAGGAACTGCGCTTTAAAATCGCCCCCCATAAAACTACTGGTAGACTTCCCACTTTGGTCTTTCGTTACATCCACGCTGTTTCCAAAATCAACAACAATACGATCGTTCAGCAAACGAGTAGAAACATTAACCTTGAATTCGTTTCGTACTATACTTTGCGACTCAATACCGGTTGATTGATAACCTAAATTGACTGATATATTATTCAACCCGGTTAATTTCTGAATCAAATTGGTAACTTCCGACGATACCGCACCACTCACCATATCGGATACCGTTGAAATGTAACTTCGACCATACATCGCACCCGCTAACCCATCCGATGCCTTGAATTCGCCTAATAAAAGCAAGATGCCCGACTGTGTAATTAATTCTTGTTCATTATTTCGAATTTGTTCTAAGCGTGTATAGGCTGTTGTTCCTACCGCTCGATTATCGGGTTGTGCAATATCGAATTTAATATCGGGAGCCGAAAGTGAGCCTTTTAAAAACAAACCAATAAGCGTTGTATACGAACGTTTCGCTTCAGCCAAATCAGCTTCATCTAAACTAGATGCTTGTGCCGATACTAAAGGGTATAAAGGCAAGGGTTTCGGTAACCGATACAAGGCTTTTACATCCATCAAGGCATCAAATGCATCGCCATTCCA
>JBIKQE010000266.1:0-3128 GCA_044349815.1 Chitinophagaceae bacterium
CCCGAAGAAGCCAAAAAACATCAACCAACTGTTATTTTCCCCAACGAAAAAAACAGATTGAAATAAACACCAATGAATAAAAAAGCAATCAGCATTCTGACCTATATCGTCACCCTCGGTTTAGGTGTATTCCTGATTGCATGGTCGTTGAATGGACTAAATAGCGACGATATTACCAAAATAAAATACGCCGTTTCGAAAGCCCGCTTCGAACTCTTAATCCCTATCCTCATTATGGGGTTTATTAGCCATTGGAGCCGCGCCGTTCGTTGGCGTTACCTCATGGAACCCCTTGGCATCAAACCTAAAATCAGCAATACGTTTTTTGCCGTCATGATTGGGTACCTCGCCAATATGGCCTTTCCTCGTTTGGGCGAAGTAATGAAATGCACCCTCTTGGCCCGATACGAAAAAGTACCCGCCGATAAACTCATTGGCACCATCATTGCCGAACGTATTTTCGATGTATTTTGTTTACTACTCATCTTTTTAATTACCTTCTTGGTACAAATCGATTTTGCTTACGAACTCTTGCACAAACTCCAAAACAAACCCGAAGCGGAAAACACCGCATCGTCGGGCATGATGCCTTGGATATTTGGCATCCTGCTGGCAGCAATTGCCGTATTATTTATTTTCAGGCATCGCATTGCCGCCCTCCCCGTTTGGCAACGCATACGGCAAACGGTTAAAAACATGCTTAGTGGCTTAATGAGTTTCCGAACCATGCAAAACAAAGGAGGCTTTTTATTGCATACCGCTATTATTTGGACGATGTACCTGAGCATGATTGTATTAGGGTTTCAGAGCATCCGCGAAACAGCCGGTCTCGCCTGGGAAGCAGGCTTATCGGTACTTTCGTTTGGCAGTGTAGGAATGATTGCAACCCCCGGCGGCTTAGGTGCTTATACCGGGTTGGTAGAAAAAATTATCAGTTTGTACGGCATCGAAAAAGCCATTTGTGTGGCCATCAGCTGGGTTATTTGGTTGGTGCCCACCGGCATTATTATACTAGGTGGCGCCATCTCGTTTTTATTGCTCCCCTTCTTCAACCGAAAAAAACATGACGAAGCTCGATAGCATTCAACACAAAATTGTGTCGCTCACCGAATTAATGCGGTGGCGATACCAATGGCAAACTACCGGCCAAAAAACCATCTTCACCAATGGCTGTTTCGATGTGTTGCATCGGGGCCACACCACTTATTTATTACAAGCCGCCGAGCTTGGAAACAAATTAATTATTGGCTTAAATACCGATGCCTCGGTACAACGATTAAAAGGCCCTACGCGCCCTGTTTTCGACGAAGCCACTCGCGCACTTAACCTCGCCGCACAAACATTTGTTGATGCGGTGGTATTATTCGATGAAGAAACACCGCTTCATTTAATTGAAACCCTCCACCCCGACGTTTTAGTAAAAGGAGGCGATTACGATCCGCTCACCTTGGTGGGGAGCGCGTTTGTTAGAGCCCATGGCGGACAAGTTATTACCTTGCCACTGGTAGAAGGCTACTCTAGCACCAGCGCCATTGAGCGCATGAAAAAAGGGTAATTATTTAAGGTGCAATTGCACGGGACAATGATCGGAATGTTTTACATGGGGCAAAATGGCAGCATTGGCAATTTTTCCTTCCAACGCCTTCGACACATTGATGTAATCGATGCGCCAACCTTTGTTGTTGTTTCGCGCATTGGCCCGAAAACTCCACCAACTGTACTGATGTGGTTCAAAATTGACCCTGCGAAACGAATCCACCATACCCGCCTCAAAAAACGTATCCATCCACGCTCGTTCTTCAGGTAAAAAACCACTCGAATTTTTATTGCTCACGGGGTCGTGAATATCGATGGCTTGGTGACAAATATTATAGTCGCCGGCCACCACCAAAGGTTTCATCAACAATTTTTCGTGTTGTAGCCACGCCAAATAATCGTTCAAAAACGTCATCTTATAATCTTGCCGCTCGTCGCCGCTACTACCACTCGGAAAGTAGGTATTTACAATATGAATGCCATTAATTTCGGCCTGAATCACCCGTCCTTCAAAGTCGGCCTGTTCAATACCGCATCCGCGCACAACCTTGGTGGGCTTGATTTTGGTGAGCAGGCCCACCCCACTATACCCCTTTTTTTGTGCCGAAAACCAATGCGCTTCATAGCCCATATTGGTAAACAAGTCGGTAGGAATATCGGCTTCATTGGCCTTGATTTCTTGAAATAAATATACATCCGACTGGTCTTCCGCCATCCACTCGAGCAGGCCTTTGGTAATGGCAGAACGGATGCCGTTCACATTGTACGAAGTGATTTTCATGCCTCAAAAATAAACGATTATAAATACTTAATTCGGCTTCTTTACCCACAAATAGCCTGCCCAAGAAGTCAATTTCTTTTTTGGTCATCAGCGTCCGATTCATCGGGCGACGGGATTGCGACGCTCCGTTCATCTTCTTCGCTATGGGCATCGCCGCCATACCGAAAGCGTGCCTTCCATCAATGTGGATTGAGGAACATCATGGGATACGGAACCCGCGTGAAGGATGCGGAGGGCGGCGACGAAGGAGCCGGTGCGCCGCCGCAGGCGGACACGGACACCCCGCAGCAGCCTGGCCGGGCGAATTCGGGAGCGAGCGCGAGAAGGAGAGCGGGAACTGCGCCCGGCACGCCCAAAAAAAGACAATAAAAAAAGGCTGTCTTGCAACAGCCTTTTCAATGAATGAGATGATTTTATTTAATGGTTAAGCGTTTTACGCCCAATATTTGTCCTTTAGCATCGGCCAATTGCACCATGTAAATGCCATCAGCTACGTTATCGAGCGAAAGGCGAACGGTGTTTCCGATATTGCGTAAATCGTACGATAAAATTTTGTTGCCCACCACATTGGTGATATACACCTGAGCCACACGCGAATCCAATACCGTGAAATTCACGAAAGAACTAGCGGGGTTAGGGAACATGTTTACGAGGGGATGGTTATCGACATCTTTGATGGAATTAGGCCATGATGTAAAGTTGTACGTCATGGTTCCAATGGTATTAGCGCCTTCTTTCACCGTAACGGTAACAATGGAGGTGCCATCGGCAGCGGTAGGGAGGGCCGACATATCCACATAAATTTCGCTGG
>JBIKQE010000267.1:0-3112 GCA_044349815.1 Chitinophagaceae bacterium
GGTATTCCAAATAACCCGCATTCTTCAACCGTGTCAACAAAGGGTATAAAGTACCCTCAAAAACAGGCATACCCGCTTCGCGAAGCTCCCCAACAATATCGCTCGGATAAGCTTCGCCTCGGCGAATGATACTCAATATACAATACTCCAAAATGCCTTTTTTCATCTGGCTTTGAATATTGTCGTTCGGTGTTGGGGCCATACGTAAAAATTAATACCGCAAAATTGTGGCATTACTTGGTATTGTGCATTACATAGTACCTATTTTTACATATTAATAACTAAAAAAGGCTGTTTCGAGCAACGAAACAGCCTTTCGAGTAAGTATTTATGCGCTCCCTTAGAGCTCCTTTTTCTTCAAGGTTTTGGGCATTTTCAAGGTAAGGGTTTGTTTTTTTCCTTTACGCTCAATGGCTACAGAAACCTGCTCATTGTTCCGATTACGCGAAATAGCTTCTTGTAAACCGTCTACCGATTGTATGGCTTGCGAACCATATGCTTGAATAACATCTCCGGCCTTAATTCCGGCTTTTTCGGCGGGCGAACCTTCGCTAATACCCGAAACATAAACCCCGTCGCCATCAGCACGATCTTCTACCGATACACCCAATTTGGGCGCTTGTGTGGTACTTGGCTTTTCAATATCGCCGGTAAACGGATTATTCCGAAACATATCTTCAAAGGTTCTAAACCAATTATCCGATTCTAATGGAATAGTACCCCGAAAACTCATGGAAGAATTACGTTCGCTGAGCTCCACATTTTTAGTAAGCAATTTACTGTCCCGCTCAAACGTTATATCTACTTTATCGCCGGCCTTGTATTGACCAATAGCGTCTACCAAATCGCTTGGATTATAGATGTTTCTGTCGCCAACCCGTGTAATCACATCACCCGGTTTCAAACCAAACTTTTCGGCAGGCGAACGGGGAGTAACCTGCTCAATTACCGCCCCATCATTTTTATTTGAAGGCTTCGCATTTACACCCAACATCGGCTTATTGTCCGATGCGGCATCCATATCAAAAAAAGGTGTATTCGGTTCGTCGGTCACATCCTTTCCGTTAATAATAATTTTCTTCTTAAAAAAAGTGTTTCCACCGTCCTTGTTCTGATCCACCTTTTCGCCATTTATCCAAACGTCGCCATTACGAATTTCAATGCGGGTAGACGATTGCCCATCGGGTGTTTCCACCACAATGGTTTCTTGTTTGTTTTTTTCAATCTTTTTAGGCGTTTGAGCCGATGCTGCATACACACTGCTTAATGCAACACCCAGCAAGAGCAATTTTTTCATACTTGTTTTAATGTTTAATGAGGCCACAAAAATAAACAGGACCATCGGTTAGGATGGTCCTGATATGATAAAAAAAATTGAATACTCTGTTAAAAAACTACTTTACCATGCTCTTTAAGGTAGCTTCATTCACCTTCACAGGGTAACGGGCTTCCATATCGGCAATCCATTGTTTTTCGAGGTATTCTTGGTACTCCGAAATCACAAAACCACGAGCTTCCGACAAGGTTTTTTGGGTTGGTTCATTGAAAACATCTTTCACATCCACCACCATATAACTACCATCATCGTTCCGATAATAAGGCGAAGTTTGTCCGGCTTTATACGGCATAGCCCCTTTAAAACGAGTTTGTTCAAACTTGCCCGTTTCGTAGTACACTTTATTTTGAACCCCATCGCCTGAGGCAATTTTTACAATTTCATCGGGCATGGCTTTAGCATTATTGGGGTCGGCTATTGCCGCTTTTACTTTCTTGGCATAATCTTCGTCGGCACATTTATAGGCTGTTGCTTTAATGGATGCCGGCCATAGATAACGCGTTTTGCGCTCTTCATAAAAACTATTCAACCCTACAGTATCTACCAAGGCTTTATTCCATACGTTACGGTCGGTTAATTCAAACAACATAATACCATCGCGGTACTCGGTTACTAAATTCTTGAATTCCGGATTTTCGTCTACCAATTTGTTTTCTTGATAATCGTACAAGGCTTTTTCGGCATAATTTTTATACAACGAACGCAAGGTTATTTCTTTAGCCCCATAAATTTTCCCTTTGGTAAAATCTTGTATGTAATTAGCAAAATCGGCTTGGGTATACGACGCGCCGGTCATTTCAAACAATTTCTTGGTGAATCGACCATAGTCGTTGCCTTGATAAGTACCATTACGAAGCGTAGAATCGGGGATAGCATTAATCAACTCGGTTAAGGCAGCCGGATTTTCTTTGTACCCTAATTTTTGTTTCAGCTTGTAGGTATACTGTTCTTTAGCTACTTCAATACGGCCATCTTTTTCAACACGTTTTTTCAAATCGGTTTTCAAAGTATCGAACGGACGCAATGGCGTTTTACTAATCAGTTTAATAATATGATAGCCGTATTCAGTTTTCACCGGATTCGATAAATCGCCCGAGTTCTTCAAAGCAAAAGCGGCATCTTCAAACGCAGGATCCATTTGTCCCACCCCAAACGTGGCTAATACCCCTTTGGTGTTTTGCGAAAACTTGTCGTCGGAAAAACGTTCCACCATGGTTTCGAAATTAGCACCGGCACGCAAGGCATTCAAAATCGAATCGATGCGCGTTTTGGCACGCATTTCACCCGCTTCACCTTCACTCTTACGAACATTCAACATAATTTGAGCTACTTGAATTTCGCCACGTGCAGGGCGTTCGCCAGTTTTCTTAATAATATGGTATCCAAAAGCGGTTCGGAACGGTTTTGAAAAAGAACCCACCGGTGTTTGATAAGCGGCACTTTCAAACGGGTAGGAAGGAATTTGCATGGCTGTAAAATAACCAATATCCCCTCCCTTGGAAGCCGATGGCTTATCGTCGCTAGCGGCGGCGGCCAAGGCCGAAAAATCCATGCCTTTCTGAAGCATCTGATGTAAACTATCTATTCGGCGATAAATAGCCGTAGTGTCTTCATCCATTTTCGGAAAGCTCAACAAAATGTGCGATACACGCACATCCTTCTTCATACGTTCGTAGGCTTCTTTCACCAACTTGTCGGTGATTTCGCCATCGGTCATATACGTTTTTGCCAATTGCTTTTTGTACGAACCCAATTCCGTTTGAATATTGGGCATGG
>JBIKQE010000268.1:0-3050 GCA_044349815.1 Chitinophagaceae bacterium
ACCGCATTCAAATTGAAGCCTTCAACCGCATATTCGCTATAAGCGGTGGTGAAAATAACCATGATGTCTTTCTCTAACGATTTGAACAAATCGATACCCGAAATCGAAGGCATTTGAATGTCTAAAAAAATCAAATCGACCGGGAAATTATTGATGTACTTGATGGCATCAACGGGTTTGGAAAATGTTTTTTCTAGCTGAACATTGTCCGATTGTAAACAGAAATTTTCAATGATGTTTAACGCTAATGGTTCATCATCTAAGGCAATGGCTTTTATCATGTAAGTTGAATTTTTAAATTAACGGAAAAACTTTGATCATTATCCTCAATTTTAAGCTCGTGCTTGTTCGGATATATCAGTTCTAATTGACGTTTTATGTTTTCTTGTCCGTACCCGGTTCGTAAATCGCGGTGTATAATATGAGGCACTTTCAAATTAAACACATTCATATACAAATGGGTATCGCTGATGGTAATTTGAATATCAATTTGCGAGGGCGTTTCCGGATTAACCCCATGTTTGAAGGCATTCTCAATAAAGGGCAAAAGTATAAGTGGCGCAATAACTTTTTCTTCGGCATGCCCCTCGCACGAATAGGTAACAACGGCTGTATTGTCGAGCCTAATGCGTTGTAGTTCAATGTAACTATTTACGTAAACAATTTCCCTGTCTAAGGCCACAAAACGTTTATTGGTTTCTGTAATTACATAGCGCATCAAACTCGATAATTTCACAATGGCCGTTGGCGTTTTGTCCGATTTTGTAAGCGATAACGAATATATACTATTCAAGGTATTGAATAAAAAATGCGGATTGATTTGTGCTTTCAGCGAAGTTAATTCGGCATTCATTTTTTCCTCATTCGATTGCTTCCAACGGTCGTTTAAACTAATTGCTTGCGAGGCAAATAACACGCCTAAAAATCGAAACAAATTTCGTTTTATTTCCGATAAATATGGCTTGCTATTGTAAATGCCATATTCTTCTGTGAACATGGCGATATTCGAAAATGCACTATGAGGCCAAATTAATAATGGCACAGCATTAATAATAATGAAGGCTACTGTAATCCAAACAATATATGCAATTTGTTTCCGTTCAAAATATAAACGGGGCATCATGTAGAAGTAGTTCAAGTAAAAGAAGGCAATCATTAATACCGTACCTACAAATTCACGCAGGGTGAATTCAAAACTTAGTTCGTGGTCTTTGTACAACGAAAATTTAGAAGATATAAAAGGAAGGATGCTGAACAGTATGATACCGAACACATGCAAACGAACATTGATTATTTTCTCCTTCAACATGGCCATAGACGCTTAAAACTACCTTAAACGTAAAATTAATGCCAATAGTTTGAGATAAGCCCCTCTATTTTGTCGGTAGTTACTATTCCCGCATAAAATCGTGAAAATCCTCCACAATATCCTTATTTTTAAGCGTTTAAGAACCGGTGACGCGCTTTTGGCTCAATATATTTCTTTTCTGCCTCATGTTCATAGTTCGAGCAGGTACGATGTATGCCCAAACGGGTACCCTCATACAGCGTTGGATTCCCTCAAAAACCGATACCCTTCAACTCGATTCCTTGTCGATTCAAGCGGGCAGTTTTCGCGTTCTTAATGTTGCCGATTCCCAATATATTTTCTTACCCCTCGAGGCTAAACTTATTTGGGTATCAAAACCGTCCTCCGATTCGGTTCAAGTAAGCTATCGTCGGTTACCTTTTTCCTTGTTTAAAGCCTACCAAAATAAAGATTCGCGTCGTATTGAATCGAATTTTGTAATTACTCCCTATTATTATAATGCCACCGAAGCCGACCAACAACGAAAACAATTTATTGATTTTGGAAAGGTCGATTATGCAGGTAGTTTTGGGCGTGCCCTTTCGTTGGGCAACAACCAAGATGTTGTTCTGAATTCGCAATTTAATTTACAAATTGACGGCGATTTAGGCGATAGTATTCGGGTTACAGGTGCCATTACCGATAATAACATCCCATTTCAGCCCGAAGGGAATACCCAACAATTGCAAGAATTTGATCGCCTGTTTATACAATTACGCCGAAAACGACTAACCTTAACGGCAGGCGATTACGATATAAAACGCCCGGCCGGTTATTTTCTTAATTTTTATAAGCGGGTTCAAGGAGCCCTAGTTGCCACTTCATTCAATACACCAGGAGGAGGCAGAAACGATATACGGGCCGGTATTTCATATGCCAAAGGCAAATTTGTTCGTAATGTACTTACCCCCTTGGAAGGAAATCAAGGGCCCTATAAATTGAACGGCCCCAATGGTGAAACTTTTTTTGTGGTACTGGCAGGTACGGAACGCGTATATATTGATGGCCAATTAATGAGCCGTGGCGAGAACCAAGATTATATCATCGATTACAATACCGCCGAAATCACCTTCATGCCCCGACGCTTAATTACCAAGGACTGGCGCATTGTTGTTGAATTTGAATTTACCGATCGGAATTATTTGAATTCCTTGGTATACGTGAACGATGAATGGAAAATCAATAATCGTTGGATGCTTCGAGCCTCGTTGTATTCAAACCAAGATGCCCGCAATCAACCCATTACGCAATCGCTCGATTCAGCACAAAAATCCTTCCTTGCCACCTTGGGCGATAGTATTCAGCAAGCTTATTTCCCTAGTGCTCAAATTGATACCTTCAGCAACAATAAAATACTATATCGTCGGATCGATACGCTGTTAGGAACTACTTTGTTCAATTCTGTGTATCTATTTTCAACCAACCCCGATAGTACGTTATACAGAGTTGCTTTCTCGTTTGTAGGCAGTGGCAGAGGAAACTATAAACAAACCATCAATGCCAGTAATGGTCGAGTTTATGGTTGGGTTCCTCCTCTCAATGGTATTCCTCAAGGCGATTACGAACCGGTTCAGTTTTTAGTAACTCCTAAACGGCAACAAGTAATGACCCTTGGTGCAGAATATCGCAACGATTCTGCCAGGCATTGGACGGGCGAAATGGCATTAAGCAATTCCGACCCAAATACGTTTTCGTTGCGCGA
>JBIKQE010000270.1:0-3043 GCA_044349815.1 Chitinophagaceae bacterium
CTTCCTCCATGGGGTTGGGTGTTTCGGGGTCGCGAAATGTAACTAAGACATTCTTTTTTAATTTCCGATTCAACAAGGAGGTCCAATCGATGCTATCATCTATGGCAACGCCATCTATTTTTTCAATAATAAACCCTGCCTTCATTTTACTGTCGGCTTTGCTAAACGGACCTTCGCGAATTACTTCCGTTACTTTCAATCCCTTACCTGTATAGGTTTCATCGAAAATCAACCCTAAGGACGCCGTTTCATCGGCATTGGGAATTTGCGGCGTATATCGTCCACCGGTATGCGACGCATTTAATTCGCCGAGGAACTCACTGAGTAATTCCTGAAAATCGAAGTTGTTGGCAATGTGGGGCAGAAAGGCACTGTAATTGGTGTGCAACATTTTCCAATCAAGGCCATGCAATTGAGGATCGTAAAATTTCTTTTGAACCTGACGGTAAGCATGATCGAGTATATAGGTTCGCTCTTCGGCTGTATTCAATACCATATCGCCGCTCACGCCAATACTCTCTTGTTTTCCCGTTTCATCAATTTTAGTCAATACCCCTTCTTTCAACACGAAAAGCGTTTTGCCATCTTTACTCATTTCTATGTTGCCTCCCCCGGCTCCTAATTTAGCTAAGATTTTCGTTTCTTTTGTTCGTGGTTCCGTTACCCATAAATCGTAGCCTTTTTCGAACGATGCGAGGTAGTAAACTTTATTACCTTCCGGGTTAATGGCATAATCGCTAATGCTGCTGCTATTGATAGTTATACGCTTTACACGTTCCTTGAAATTATCTAACATTAAATTAGCGGTAGCTATTGAGTCGGCTATTTGTTTCGGATCAACCGCTTTAGGTTTCTTCTTTGTGTCCACGAGATCTTTCTCTTCCTTCTCTTTCTTTTCTTTCTCTTCTTTTTCCTTTTTTTCTTTTTCTTCTATTAGAGCAAATTCATCTTTGCTCAAATTGAACCGATCGAAGGCCGCTTGATTAAAAAAGCCCATAAAAATATCCAACTCACGAGACCCTTGATACGCTGCACTACGACGGCCATTCTTGGCATTCACCCAAGCAATCGCTTTACCGCCAAATGCCCACTTCACGTTGCTTTGTCCAAATCCACTCGGCAAGGGATGTTCAATATTACCCCCATTACGTTTTAGTAGTGCTACGTTTGATGTAAACCAATTCCCTTCACCATCATCGCATACTATGTATTGGCTATTCGGACTCCAAGCAAAATTCCAATCGCCATCGGAATAACTGTAGTTACGTCCTTCCGGCAAGGCTGTTCTAATTTGCTTTGTTTTTACATTATATATCTTAAGCATATTCCGTTCAGCCACATAGGCAATCTCTTTCCCATCCGGTGAGTACTTTCCTTGAAATTCTTCTTCGTCGGTGGCAATCAATGGTTCTTCCTTTATTATAGTAGCTGCGAAAAAATAAGGTTCTTCATCGCGTAATTTTGACGCCTTGTAAATATCCCAACTTGAACCGCGTTCACTGGCATAAATCAACTGTTTACCATCGGGGCTCCATTGAACACTGCGTTCTTGCTGGGGTGTATTCGAAATTCGTTTAGTTTGCGTTCCTTCAACACTCGTAACAAACACTTCGCCTCGATTAATAAAAGCAATTTCTTTTCCGTTGGGAGAAAGGGCAAACTGGGTTACGTTACTTGTTACAGATATTGTTTTATCTGCCCCCATTCGGCCATCATTGCGAATACTGATACTCAACTTATTAGGTTCTTTTGATTTAGCTTGTGTGTAGATGTCTCCATTGAATGAATAACACAAGGTTTGTTGTTTGCTCACGCTCAAATGCCTTACCGGATGGGTATTGAACCGCGTTACAGGGTTGCTTTTGCCATTGGCATATTCAAACACATTTAATGTTCCATTCTTTTCACTCAAATAAAATACATTCATGGTGCCCGGTACGAAAACGGGATCTAAATCTTCTCCTTCAAACGAACTGATTTTGGTATAGGATTTTTGACCAACTTCGTATAGCCAAATATCACGCGTAACGCTACTGGTATGATGTTTGCGTAAAAGATCTTCATACCCTTTGCGATCTTGAAATACGATTTGGGTACCATCGTCGTTGTATCGTGCTTCGCTCATACCGGCTTCGCTAATTAACATGGCTCTTCCGCCTTTTACATTCACCGTGTAGAGGTTTTGAAACAAACGTGGACTGTAAAAACGAATGTTTTTGTGTCCAACCATACGCGATGATGTAAATAACACCGATTGATTGTCGGGTGTGAAATCTTGTGGGTAATCGGGCGCACTATGATGGGTTAAACGAGTTGGTGCACCGCCGCTAATTGGCATAACAAATACATCAAAATTGCCATATCGATCGCTAGCAAATGCAAGGTATTTTCCGTCGCGACTCCAAACGGGCATCATATCGTGGCTTTCATGAATGGTAAGTGGCCTAGCTTCACCACCCGATGATGACACAATATAAATATCCCCTTTGTAGCCAAAGGCAATTTGGGTGCCATCGGGACTGATACTTGGGTAACGCAACCAACGAGCATTGTCTTGGGCATTGGTATGCACCCCCAAAAAAACCAAAGAGAAAATATAAATGAGTTGTTTCATACGTTAAAAATAATCAATGGAAACTATATTAAGAATTTTAACCTTTAGAATCGTTAAGCAACGAATGTTTGATAGCAATTAACAGGTCATCCATTCTACTAAAAGCAAAACAGGATTTTCCTAGATCTTTTAAACTGGCGCCAATATGGTACAGTTGCTTATCGTCCAAGATTAAAAAGCGGTCGTGGCTACCTTTGTTTTCAATCCACTGAATGGGGGCGTATTGCCGATTGTGTTTTTCAAGGTCTTTTTTTAAGTGCGGATTAGGTTTGGCATAGATGATACATTGCACGTTTTTCCTACGTTTGCTTAATATCATCAGTGTATTTTCATCTACATAATGGTCAAATAAAACAATGCGTTTTGTTGCTTGTTTAATCAATTGGCTAACAAACACATACGCATCGAATAATTGCCCTTCAAAGAAAA
>JBIKQE010000269.1:0-3043 GCA_044349815.1 Chitinophagaceae bacterium
GGGGATGTTCTCCTGTTCAATCAATTGTTTAATGACCAAGCATTGTTGAAAATCTTTTTGGCCCATCACCAAAACTTGCGGCTCAATAATGCGGAGTAATTTATGCACAATACGGCAAACGCCTTGAAAATGCCCCGGGCGCATGGCACCATCCAATATGGTATCGAGGTAACCAATTGGGTAAATTTTGGTTTGCGATAGACCTTCGGGGTACATTTCTGAGGTATCGGGCAGGAATAAAACATCCACATTGGCTTCGATTAGTAATCGGTAATCGTCGCTTAATTGAATCGGGTATTTGGCAAAATCGTCGGCATTGTTGAACTGCGTGGGGTTCACAAATATGCTGCAAACGGTTAAGTCTGCTTGCTTTTTGGCCGTTTCCAGCAAGGAAATGTGCCCTTGGTGCAAGGCGCCCATAGTGGGAACAAAGCCAATAGTGCCCGTTTGTTGGGCATGCCAAGCTTTGTAATCAACAATGTGTTTGAATACGAGCATATACGCCAAATGTAAGACAGACCGCTAATTTTTTACCTTTTTCCCTAAAAAAAGCGTAATTTTGCAGTCCGATTCGATTTTTTACCAAAACGATACCTTCAATGGCAGTTTTACAAAAGAAAAAAGTTCTTTTCATTTCCCACGAATTTGCACCCTACAACGAAGAAACCGACTTTGCGCGGATTTTGAATATGTTGGCGGTTCAATCGAATGATACCGGTTATGAAGTACGTGTGATTATGCCACGTTTTGGAACCATCAATGAACGTCGCCACCGTTTGCACGAAGTGGTTCGTTTGTCGGGTATCAATATCAATGTAGATAAAGAAGATTACCCGTTGGTGATTAAGGTCGCCTCGTTGCCTAATGCCCGTTTGCAAGTGTATTTCATGGATAATGAAGACATGTACAAACGGAAGCAAACCTTTCACGATGAGGATGGCGTGTTTTTTCAAGACAATACCGAACGCGCGATTTTCTTTTGCAAAGGGGCCTTGGAAACCGTAAAGAAATTTGGTTGGCCTCCCGATATTATTCATGTGCATGGTTGGATGAGTGCGCTCATTCCGATGTACATCAAAGCGTATTACAAGAAAGAGCCTGTTTTTGCTAATTCGAAGTTGATTTATTCGGCCTGTAAAGAAACCTTGACGGAAAAGTTGGGAGCTAGTTTCTCGCAACAGGTAATGGCTAGTACGCCGCTGAAGGAGAAAGACTTAGAAATTTATAAAGAGGGCAGTAACTTGGATATGTATGCCGGAGGCGCTAAAAACGCCGATGCTGTGATATTTAGCGACAAGCACGTGGATTCAAAAATCACGCCGCTTATCAAGCCCTCTCGTACCAAGAAAGTGTTAAACTTCGATACCGAAACCGATGATGTGGCCGATATTATGGAACTGTACAATAACTTGGCCGGGAAATAAATACATGAATTACATGCATCGTTTACGTCGATTGGCCCTATGGGCGGGTATATT
Source organism: Chitinophagaceae bacterium (assembly GCA_044349815.1). Lineage (GTDB taxonomy): Bacteria > Bacteroidota > Bacteroidia > Chitinophagales > Chitinophagaceae > OLB11. Next base: position 1,479 of record JBIKQE010000269.1, read on the forward strand.
GGGAGTAGGTTTAGGGTTTCAGGCATGTAAGGAAAATGCCATTTTGCCTGCCAACTTATTGCCTCAAATAGATAATATCAATACATTTGGTTCCGATACTTTTCAGGTAATCAGTAATACTATTTACCAGGATTCCATTCAAACCGGGGGGTATTATAAAACTGTTCGTGTTTCTAATCAGGCTGGGTTTTACCACACGTTGGGAACCATTAGTAACGATCCTGTATTTGGAAAAACAACTGGGGCTTTTCATTTGGAAGTATTGCCCCCTTTTGTGAATTATCAATTCAAAACCAATTATCCGAGTACACAGCGAACCATCGATTCGATTGTGCTTTCGATACCGTATAAAGGGGCTTATGGCGATACCGCCGGAAGCAGCACGCAAACCTATCATGTGTATCGTTCCTTAAAAGCCTTCTCGCGCGATTCTGCGCAGTTTGAAACTACGCCCGACTCGGTCGATTACAGTCGACTGATTGCATCGCAAAGCATTAATTACACCACCATGTCTACCGATTCGCCCTTGGTTAATGGGGTGAAATTGGCACCGCAAGTGCGCTTTCGTTTAGCCAATTGGTTTACCGACAGTTTGCAAACACAGGTGGATTCCGGCGCTAATGGTGCCGCTGCCGATTTCTCGAAATTCTTGGCTTGGTGGAAAGGGTTTTATATTACCCCGGCCGATACCAACAATGGCAAGACCATTGGTTTTTTTGATACCTATAACACACGGATGTATATTTATTACCGATACACTACCGTGAATAATGTGAAAGATACCACGGCCGATGTATTTGCCTTTGACCCGAATAATTGCAACCGATTTAATCGCATTACAAGAACCTATCAAGGTACACCGGCCTTACCCTACATCAATACCCAACAAGCCCAAGGCGATTCCATTTTATTTGTTCAATCAAACCCCGGTTTGGGCAGTTTTTTACGCTTTCCGAACCTGCACCAATTTGATAACGTAATTGTAAACAAGGCCGAATTGACCTTTACAGCCATATCGCCTTTTCAAAATTGGTCCGATACCATGGCCTACCCCTTATCGGCCAGATTACAGTTAATTCGTTCCGATTCCAATCAATTTGATGCCGTTTTAGAAGATTATGCCATATTTGGATCATCGTATGTAGATGGCCGCAGGGTTGTTACGAATATAAATGGAAGCAATTATATTCAGTATAAATTCAAATTAACCCACAGCATTCAGCAGATTATATCGATGAAAAACAGTAATTTTAGACTCAAAATGGTTGGATTAAACGATGGTTTCATTGGTCGAGGGCGCGTTCTATTAGGCGGTTCGGGCAGTAAAGTTTCATTGTTAAAACCGAGTTTGTATATTATTTACACCAAAATCAACAAATAAAGAGTATGTGCGGAATTGTTGCTTACATTGGACCTCGCGAAGCGTATCCGATATTGATTAAGGGGTTGAAACGCTTGGAATATCGTGGATACGATAGTGCCGGTGTAGCCTTGTTGAATGGCGATTTAACTATTTTGAAAAAAGAAGGCAAGGTTGCCGATTTGGAATTACACGCGCAAGATCG
>JBIKQE010000271.1:0-3003 GCA_044349815.1 Chitinophagaceae bacterium
GCTCCGTAGGAGCGGCACATCGTTAGCATCACATCCATGAGTTGTATGCACACGAGCTCCATCGGAGCGGCACATCGTTAGGTTTGGTAGATGTAGTTTGTTGTTCAAAAGCTCCATAGGAGCGACACATCGTTAGCAACACATCGTTTATGCACAATCCCAAAAGCTCCGTAGGAGCGGCACATCGTTAGCAACCACAGGAGCAACACAACATTCACGCAACAAATTAACTATGTACAGCCACGAGGGTACGCCCCCTCGGGTTCTGTTCCCCGACACTGTTGCTGTTCCTGATTTTCCCCGCTTAATCCTTATTCCCCTGCCGAAAAAATAGCCCCGGCTGTAGCAGGCTACCCCGCATCCGCCTCGGGCGGAGCGGAGTAGCCGCGTAAGACGGGAAGACCGCTGAACAGAGCGATGCTGATGCGCTTCAAAAAAAACACTCAACGGATGCGTTTTTACATTGCCGTGTTTCATGTTACCTTTGTGCCCCGCATGATTTGGCTTTACCTCATCCTTCTGTTTGCAATTACCCTGATGGGCGGCGCCTTGCCGTTTGTTTTTCGTCAATTGAGTTCGAAGAATATTACTTTATTGCTGGCCTTTTCCGGGGCATTCTTGTTGGGTATCTCTACCTTGCATCTTCTCCCCGAAACGGTGTTGGAACTTGGCGAACAGGCGGGTATTTTTATTTTGCTTGGCTTCCTGTTGCAACTGGTTTTACAACGGTTTTCGCATGGCGTTGAACACGGCCACGTGCATACGCACAGCCATAGCCATACCTATTGGCCGGTGTTGCTCGGCTTGTGTGTGCATGCGTTTATGGAAGGTATTCCGCTTGGTTTTAATTACCAAAATAATCATACGCTCCCGGCTTTGTTTTTAGGCGTAGCAGCGCATAAAATTCCGGAGGCTATCACGCTCAGTATTTTTTTGTTGGGGATGCCCGGTAAGCAACGTTGGTTGCCGGTTATTGGCTTCGCCTTGATGTCGCCCGTAGCCGCTTGGTTGGCCATGGAATTTGGGACGCGATTTTATTTTATATCGAACCTCTTGGTGTATGTTATTCCGGTGGTGTTGGGTGGCTTCTTGCATATTTCAACCACCATTCTCTACGAAAGCGGTACCCAACACCATCAGTTGAGCAAACAGAAATTATTGGCGGTTTTGTTTGGACTCTCCCTGGCGTTTGCCACCTTACTTTTGCATCCGTCGCATGGATAATTTTGTGCCAATAGAATTTTCGCTCAACGAATTGCCCGGTGTAGTTGCCACTGTGTTGCGAGAGGCCAATCAAACTCGTTGCTTTGTTTTCGATGCACCAATGGGAGCAGGTAAAACAACGTTCATTCGTTCCCTGTGTCACGAACTAGGTGTGATCGATACCGTGAACAGTCCAACCTTTGCCATTATAAATCACTACCAAACAGCGCAACACCAAAATGTGTATCATATGGATTGGTACCGACTCCGCAACAGCGCCGATGCTATTGAGTCGGGGGTAGAAGAGTGCCTCTACGAACCCCATGCGTATAATTTTATTGAATGGCCCGAGAGAGCCGAGGAATTACTTCCGAAGCCTTATTTGCGCCTGCAATTACAAGTAGTAACCGAACATACCCGCCGCCTGATTCGTACGTGGGTGCTGTAAGTTTACGCGTACATGCTTTCGCGCAGTTCCTGTACCTTTTCGTTTTCGAGGTATTCTTCGTACGTTGAAATGCGATCGATTAAACCTTTCGGTGTTAACTCAATGATGCGGTTACACACCGAGTTGGCAAACGCCAAATCGTGCGTGGCCATCAACACCACACCGGGAAAATCAACGGCGCCATTATTAAATGCCGTAATGCTTTCCAGGTCGAGGTGATTGGTCGGTTCGTCGAGCAAAATTACATTGGGGTTTTGCAACATCATGCGACTAATCATGCAACGAACTTTTTCGCCTCCGCTCAACACTTTGGTTTTCTTGCTTAACTCGTCGCCGGTGAATAACATTTTACCAAAGAAGCCGCGCAAGAAATCTTCATCTACATCGGTTACATGTTCGGGAACATATTGGCGTAACCAATCCATTAAATTGTATTCGTTCTCGAAATATTTCGAATTATTGTTGGGCAAGTATGCTTTGGTGATGGTTGTGCCCCAAGTATACGAACCGCCGGCGGCCGCCATTTCGCCATTGATGGTTTCGAAGAAATGCGAAACGGCTAATTGGTTGCGACTGATCACCAAAATTTTATCGGTGCGTGCCACGTCGAACGAAATATCGTCGTAAAGCACTTGACCATCGTGCATGGCTTTTAATTTTTCTAGCTTCAACACATCGTTCCCCACCGAACGCTCCGGTTTGAAAATAATACCCGGATAGCGTCGGTTACTGGGTTTGATATCTTCAATAACCAATTTTTCGAGGGCTTTTTTACGCGAAGTAGCTTGCTTGCTTTTACTCGCATTCGCGCTAAAGCGAGCAATAAAGTCGAGGAGGTCTTTACGTTTTTCCTCCATCTTTTTATTCTTATCGCTCATTTGGCGAGCAGCCAATTGCGAGCTTTCGTACCAGAAGGTGTAGTTACCGGTATAGATACTAATCTTACTGCGGTCTACGTCGGCCACGTGGGTACACACGGCATCTAAAAAGTGACGATCGTGACTCACCACAATAGCGGTGTTTTCGTAATCGGCCAAAAAGTTTTCGAGCCAACGAATGGTTTCAACATCCAAGTCGTTGGTAGGTTCATCGAGCAATAAAATATCGGGGTTCCCAAAAAGAGCTTGAGCCAATAATACCCGTACTTTTTGGGTACCAGTTAAATCTTTCATGCGCAGGGGATGCACGGGTTCTTTCACCCCTAAGTTGGCAAGCATTTGTGCGGCATCGCTTTCGGCGGTATAGCCACCCATTTCGCCAAATTCAGCTTCCAATTCACCGGCCCGAAGTCCATCTGCTTCCGAAAAATCTTCCTTCATATACAGGGCATCTTTCTCCTGCTGGATGTCCCA
>JBIKQE010000058.1:0-10515 GCA_044349815.1 Chitinophagaceae bacterium
CCAACATTGTCGATTTTAGCATGCAACATACGCTCGCTTTCCATCCACAAGCCTTGCTCTAATTTGTTCGATGGCAAGGTTTCAAAGTAAAACGTCCGGTCGAACGACGTATTGGCATTAATTACACCTCCATTGTTTTGAATGAGTTTCATGTATTCGCCACGTTCAATGTTCTCGGACCCTTCAAACAACAAGTGTTCAAAGAAATGCGCGAAACCCGTGCGGGTGGGATCTTCGTTTTTGGAACCTACATGATACAACACCGAAATAGCCACGGTGGGAATAGTGTGATCTTCATGTAAAATCACATGCAGACCATTGGGCAGGTCGTATTCGACAAACTTGATGTTCACCGATTGCGCCTGAACGCTTTGCCAGGCACCCAAGGCCAGCAAGGAAATGAAAAGTTTACGCATAGTAAAAAAATAAAAGTTTAAACAAAATTAAGGGTTTTATAGTGCTCGTTGCTTGAAAAATTGAAATTTAAAGGTCCATTTAACATGTATATAGGCTATTCTACATTCACGTTGAGTTCGTCTAACTTTTGCTTTACTTGTTTTAAGTGCTTACCATAAAACAAGTTTAACCAAAACTGAGTAAATCCCACGGTAATTACAAGCATCACTACCGTGAAAATGCCGTACAACAATAAATCGAGTTTATCGATTACGGTATGTTGGCTAATATGAGGCTCAATAATACCCCAAATAAAACCAGCAAAAAAACCAATCGACAACCCATGATATACAAACGATCGGTACAATTCCATATTAAACCGCAATTCGTAATAAAACCAAGTTAGATTCTCTTTGGTATTGAACAACATATTACCACTCGATTTATAAAATTGATAAAACCGAGATAAATAATAAATAGCCACCAAGAAAAATACCACAAAAGTCACAACTAAAATAGCATTACTTAAACCACTCCTGTTTTTCATAAGGATAGGAATCATATAAAGCAATGGTGTAAATAAAAAGAGATAAAACTCCATGCGCATGTTTTTTCGAACCGCATCAACAATTGAATGCGTTTCACGCGGATTCAAATGCTCCGGCTCAATGGCTGTTTGATTGGTGGCCTGTTCTTGCCACATTTTTTCGATATTATTCATATTGGTATCCATAAGAAAAAAGTGTTTTTTTTAGTTTTTCTTTAATCCGATTTATTCTAACCCGAATGGCCCCTTCACTAACCCCTAAGTTGAGTGCAATATCTCGCCCGCTCAAACCCTCTAAATACTGAAAAAAAATAGCCCGCTCCAACTCACTCAATGTATACAAAGCCCTGTAAAGCATGTCAATCGAGTTGTTTCTTTTTTCAGGTTGATGCGTGGTTTTTTCAGTCCAATGAAACCACTCAGCCATTTGACCACGTTCACGTTTCTTCCTCCGATGATACGTCATCATGGTATTAATACACACACGATACATCCATGTTGAAAACAGACTTTTTTCTTCAAAACGGGGAAAGGCATGCCACAACTGCAATATCATTTCTTGTACCATGTCGGCTTGTTCGTCGGTATCCGGACTAAAACTTTTTGCTAGACGATACAAAATACCTCGGTGTTCATTCACCGAAGTAAGAAATAATTGCTGCTGTGAATGCGTACTTGGCATTGCCTAATTAATACAATTTAATAGTTAGTAGCGGATTTTGTTCTTTGTTACATCGTTCACGTAAAAAAATCTCGTTTAGCATCCCTTTTTTTCATACAAGAAATTAATTCTACAAGGAAATTTCAACAAGCCTACTATATTTATGGGCATTTAATACCATTTTTTTATGAAACAGTATCTTTTACTTACCCTGACATTCTTCCTTTTTTCGGCCCAGTTCGTACAAGCCGGAAAAAAACCCAAAAAGAAAGCACCCGCACCAACAGCTTTAAGTGGCTCATGGACCCTCAACTTTATAACCGGGCCACGCATTGCCTTCAATGGGCTATTCCCCGACCGAAAACCAACGCTCGAATTCGATGCGAAAGAAAAACGGGTATATGGTCAAGCACCATGTAATCGGTATAATGGACCATATACCCACAAAGGCGATTCGCTTCGCTTTAGCCAGAATATTGCCATGACCATGATGGCTTGCGAAGAAGGACAAGGCGAAAACTTGTATGTGCAAACACTTAAAAAAATTAATCGTTGGAAACTCAATCCGGAGGGCCAATTGGAATTATATACCGGCGATATTATGATGATGCGTTACCATCGTAGTAAAAAATAAATTTTAATTACTGAAAGGCCTGCTCAGCAATGAGCAGGTTTTTTTACGTCATCTTTTTCAAGAAAACCTGTTTTATTTCGTTTATTGTCGTTTCGTTCCGTTATAAAGTTTTCAAACAAATAGGCTCAACCGCGTTTAATTTTATTCGATAAACTCGGTAACCATGCGCTATTTTTTATTGATGGCCATACTTCAATGTTATGCCACCATTCTCGCAGCTCAACCCTCGTCCGACTCAACCCAAACAGCGAAATACGACAGCCTGCGCATTGCACGCAATCGTTGGCATCTTATTGTATACTACGATGTACATAGCACCTTTACTGCCAACGCACAAACATGGTTTAATCAAACCAACCCAAAACCACAAATCAGTTTCTATTACAACCTCGATATTAAAACCCGCTTGCAGTTTCGCCAATGGCTCTTTGAAACAGGACTCTTCAGCGATTATGGTTTTACATGGTTCATTGATAGCCTCCAACACAAAACCACCGACCACCTGCAATATAAATTGAGCCTTTCCCGACAATGGCATAAAAAAATAAGTTTCGATGTAGCGCTCAATACACAAACCATCTTGTTTCATGGCTATCGCTTTCGTAATAATAACAATAGCATCGAACCCTATCTCAACGAAACTTATATGAGTCCGGGGTTTGTATACTTATCGGGCGGCATTGGTTATAACTTACCCCATCAAGCTCGTTGCCATATTGGTTTAGCTACCTGCAAAATTGCAACCCTTCGCAATAGCAAACTCTACGAAACCCGACAAGAAACAAGCATCGCAGGAATTCCTCAAGGTAAAAAAAGAAGCTTCGAAGGAGGAATTAATGCCCAAGTATCGTGGCCATTGACTGCCTGGAAAGAACGCTGGTTCGCCGAAGGCACGGCTTTGATTTTTGTACCCTTTACCAACAAACAAACCACCATCGATATTAACACGGTACTTCATTGCAAATTGTGGCGCTTTGGCCGTTTGTCGTGGCGACACCAATTTCAATGGAACAAGGCCATACAACCAAAGCCTAGCTACCAACAATGGCTCACCCTCGGTTGTTACCTAAACAACAAATTATAATAAAGTTCTACAACCCGCGCTTTTGTTCTATTTGCATTCATGGATACTTAATTTTATTTAACAAGATTTCGCATAAAAAATAATTGGTTGCTCCGTACATTAGCCTTTCTAAAACTATTCATCATGAAAAAATTATTAGCCCTCGTTCTTGGTCTTGCTTTCTTAGGCACACAGACCTTCGCCCAAAACAAAGCAGTACCTGCTGCCAAACAGGAAGTAAAAAAAGAAGTAGCTAAAACATCAGCTGCCACTAAGCAAGAGGTAAAAACCAAAGCAGACGGCACGCTCGATATGCGTTACAAAGAAAACAAACAAGCGGCTACCACCACAGCTAAGCAAGTTGCTAATGGTCCTAAAAAAGCAGATGGCACACCCGACATGCGCTACAAGGAAAACAAGCAAGGCGCGCCTGCTACGAAAGCAGCCCCTGCCGGTCCGAAAAAAGCCGACGGCACACCCGATAAGCGCTACAAGGAAAACAAATAAAATCGACTCTTTAAAAAACGAGAGACCCATTCGGGTCTCTTTTTTTTATTCTTCAGTGCTCCGTCTCAACATGCTTTTAATCGTGCTAATAACCATATTGACCCAGCACCTCATCTACCCGTTTCTCCACCGCCACATCCTTTTCCAATACCGGTGCATGATGCGGCTTGATACGCGCATCAATGATTAACGGACCACGACATCCCCAATGTTTGTTTTCCGTAAACGCATCCACGCCATAAATATCGTGCGATGGATTACTGCGGGTATACGTTACCCACAAATAATTATTGATATGCGCCGCTACAAAGGCCGGATCATTGCATACCACAATCAACGGAAAGCTTTTAAGTTCCTCCAAACAAGGTAATAGCTGTTTATTAAGCGCTTCCATTTCAAGCGAGGCCTCAGCATAGCTTGTAAACGCTTTCATCGATATAGCTAACACGCCGGGCAAGGCCACACAGGCCTTTAAATCACTCAATTCAGAAGGTACTTCGTGGCCCAATTCGCGCAATGGTTCGCCATACGCCGCTAACACCACCTTACTACCACTGTTCAATCCCGTTCCCGAATAATCGAGCGTATCGATGGATGTATTGGTATAAAAATGCACGTCACGTTCCAAGTTTATCCGCTCCCAAACAAACCGATGATACTCAGCCACATGATGGGTACTGAGTACCTTGCTATCATCGGCCGTGATATATAAAAACTTAGCTAAACTTAATTGGCCTGTACCTAATACATGGTTCGCAATCGTCAACAATTCAGCAGGCTGTTTGGTTGGCGCATACGGCGTATACCGCTCACTGCCAATCGCCAACAACAACGGGTGAACTCCGGAAGCATCTACCGCATGTACTTCTTTCAATCCTGGAATTTCTTTCGCTATCGCCGAATCCGTCATCGCGTGAATCAACTGTCCAAAGCTCGTATCTTCTTGTGGCGGTCTGCCCACCACCGTAAATGGCCATATCGCATTTTTACGTGCATACACTTTATGCACTCGCATCAACGGGAACGGATGCTGTAACGAATAGTAACCTAAATGATCGCCAAACGGCCCCTCAGGCTTTACCTCACCCGGATGCACTTCGCCGGTAATTACAAAATCGGCTTCGGTGCTGATGGCAAATCCATCGCGATAAGTATAACCAAACCGTCTACCGGCCAATACACCGGCAAAGGTCATTTCGCTGAGTCCCTCGGGCAACGGCATTACAGCCGCTACGGCATGGGCCGGCGGACCGCCAACAAAACAACTTACTTTGAGGGGCATCCCTTTTCGGTTGGCCTTGGTTTGATGTACCCCAATACCCCGATGCAACTGATAATGCAAGCCTATCTCTTTATCAGGTACATAATCGTTACCACTCAACTGAATTCGATACATGCCTAAATTAGCCTGCATAATGCCCGGATTATCGGCATCTTCGGTATATACTTGGGGTAAGGTTACAAAGGCACCGCCATCGTTTTTCCAATGCTGAATTTGGGGTATTTCATGCAAACTAATTTCTTGGTAAAGAACAGGTTTCACGAAAGGATTTTTATTGGGTAGAGCATGCAAGGCAGCTCCCGGTGCATGCCGAAATTGCCAAGGCGATTTAAGGGCTTGCAAGGGATCATTTTTTAAGGCAATCAACTCTTTAACCCGAGGCAAGGTCTCCCGAAAAATAAATTCACTGCGAGCTAAGGTGCCATAAATATTCGAAGCGGCACGAAAGGCAGACCCCTTTACCTTTTCAAATAAAATAGCCGGACCTTGTTGCTCGTGTATACGCAAATGAATAGCCGCCATCTCTAAATACGGATCCACTTCTTCGCGAATTCGCAAGAGCTGTCCATTTTTTTCTAAATCGAGTAAACAAGCTTCTAAAGAAGAATACGACATACCATTTGAATTGTTGCGAAGGTAAGCCCTTCAAACGGGTTTGTATAAAGCCCCCATTCAATTTCATTGATAGGGTAATAAAAAATAAACACAACAATTATGGATAGGCCATGTTTGTATTCAAATAATAAAATTTACTACTTTTGTCTTTATAAACTCTAAACCTATGAAATCCAAATCCAAGCACATTGGCCAACAAATAGTTAGTGCCTTAAGCAAAAATCTAGCCTCATTAAACAGTCCTAACCATGTTGTTGAGTCGGGAAGCCACCTCTACTCCGTTGATGCCACAGCGCTGGCAACCGACAAAACAAGTGCATTAATCAATCGGCATATAATCGATTTTTTAAACCACCATACATCTATAATTAAAGATGTATTTCAACAACCAAACAGCTTACTATTTTCAATTATATTAAAAAAAGACAATCAATCTAACCGAGAGACCCTCTTTGACTTTTTACATCAATACGATTTATTACCACAATCGTTGAAATATCCTGTCATTTTTCAATTTATTCCGTCCGAACTATCCGAAACTTGGGTTCAATCGGACATGATTAAAGTGGCTTGATATCATGATAAATAAACATATAAATCAGGTCTTACACAACAAGACGTTTCTATCGAATATTCATCAACGATGGCCTGAGCAATATTTTGACTGGAAAATAACAGTGAGTTTTTATATAGCCCTCCACTACGTTAAGGCCTTAGCATTAGAAAAGAATGTATTCATTGGCGATTCGCACTACGCTATCGATAAAAACGTGAATCCTGAACGACCTAACGTTAAATTAAACATTCCACCTAAAATTTGGAAAGCCTACAAACATCTTTTTTACTACTCTCAATCCGCTCGATACAGCGGTATCATTAATAAAAATTCCTTCAACCGATTACAACAACGCGATTATGTGTTTTGTCAAACCTATTTAAAACATATCATTCAGTATATGTCACAACAAGGAATATCAATTTAAACAAAAAAAGGCCGATGTTGAATCGGCCTTTTAAAATTGAATGTTGTATTATTTCATACGTTTGAATACATAACGCGTAATAAACAAACCTTTACCATCGTCTTTACCAGCATCACTTTCAACACCGCTAATTACAAAAGCAAGATCCCAACCTTCAGCTACCATGGCATTGATCTTCGAGGTAATAATAGCATCGTTCGAAGCAATGTTCTGGAAATTGATACCCACCATGCTGTAAAAATTCAACAACTTGGTTTCTTCCATCTTGTCGATTTTCGCTTCGCTGCGGTCTACTTTACCCTGATCGCTGTCTTTCCCATCTTCACGCGAAGTTGTAAAACGACGATAATCAACGTTTTCTTTGTTGTCAATCATACGCGAGCGACCTAAGCCACCGGGCACTACCGACTCAACCGTTGTAATAATTTTGTACTCTTGCGCCTGAATCAGTTGCACGGCCAGTACTAAGGCCAACGAAAGCATAATGCGTTTAAACATAAAATAATAATTTTTTACAAATTTAGGACGAAGCGGTTTACCGAAGGGTTGGAATTCTTTGATTTTACTTTTCTTTTACCAACAAACGGAAGCCATTCCCGTGAATATTCACAATCTCCACGTTTTCGTCATCTTTTAAATACTTACGCAACTTGGCAATGTAAACGTCCATACTGCGACCATTGAAGTAGGTATCGCTTCCCCAAATACGTTTCAACGCTTGCTCACGGGGCAATAAATCGTTTAAATGATCGGCCAACATCTTCAACAAATCGTTTTCCTTGGGCGAAAGCACATCGGTTGTATCGCCATGCTTCAATTCGCGCAATTTACTGTTGAAATGAAACGTCCCAATTTGATAATCCACATGCTCATTTTGTTTTTCTTGCGCATCCGCATTCCGCTTCAAAATGGCCTTGATTTTCGACAACAATATTTCGCTGTCAAAAGGCTTTAAAATATAATCGTCGGCGCCTAATTTATAACCGGTTAAAATATCATCCTTCATGTTCTTGGCCGTCAAAAAGAATAGGGGCACATCCGGGTCAATATTTCGTATTTCTTCCGCCAACGAAAAACCATCCAAATTGGGCATCATTACATCGCAAATGCACAAATCGAATTTTTCGCGCCGAAAGGCCGCCAAGCCTAAAATACCGTCGCGTGCCAATTCAACTACATAGTCGTTTAATTCAAGATAGTTTTTAAGCACTTTACCAAAATTGGCATCATCTTCTACCAACAGGATTTTTGATTTGGACATTTCCATAGTTTCTAATTTTAGCAACGTAAAAGTAGTTCCCCGTTTCGCCTTATTCACGTTTAGCCGTGTAATGTTTTGTTAAAGGAATGAACTTAAATTCCGCGAATTCAGTGTATTTTCACGCCCTCAGCATGTTATTTCAAATCGCATTACGGTATGTACGTTTTCGTCGCCCATTTGGCGCTGTGCAACGCATTGCCCTCGTTAGCATGCTTTCTATGGCTGTAGGCACAGCCGCTTTGGTAATCGTTCTGTCGGTCTTTAACGGCTTCGAATCCTTTATCAAAAACTTGTACACCGATTATTACCCCGATGTTTGCATTGTTCCCAAAACAGGTAAAGTTATTCCGAATGCGGCCCTCGTTAAAACACGTTTACAACAGCAAAAAAACATCCATGCCATTAGCGAAACAAGCTTCGAAAACGCCCTACTAAGCTTCGATCAACAACAAGTAATTGCTAAATTAAAAGGGGTTGATACCCACTATGCTCATGTAGTGAATATGGGCAATCATATGCTTTACGGCGAATACAATTTAACCGGCGACAGTACCGCTATGCCCATGCTGATGGGCGTACAATTGGCCAACCGCCTTGGTGTTAGCAACGAAAGCGTTCTGCCCGTAACCTGTTATACCTTCTCCGAACAAGAATTGTCTTTGCCCGGCGCAATGCCCGCTTACCAAACAAACTATGGCTCCGTGCGCGGACTCTTCGCCATCGATGAAGTGGTTGACCGCGAAATAGTGTTAGTCCCACTTTGGTTTGTTCAACAACTCCGCAACAACAATACAGCATGCAGTGCCTTAGAAATAAAACTCAAACCGGGCACCGCATTAACCACCTTCACCCAGGACTTACAAAAAGCACCTGGCTTTGAAAACCTCGCTGTTTTGCCCCGCGAAGCCCAAAATCCAACATTGTATAAAGTGCTAAACAGCGAACGCTGGGCCGTTTTTGCCATATTAAGTCTAATGCTCCTCATCGCCTCCTTTACCATTATCGGGGCGCTTTCCATGTTGGTGATTGAAAAACAAAAAGATATTGCCATGCTCAAAGCATTGGGTTTACGCGAACAACAAATTCGCGGATTGTTTCTTCGCACCGGCGTATTACTATCGTGCATGGGCGCCGGCATCGGCATGCTTTTAGCCTATGGCTTATGCTTGGCACAACAACATTTTGGATGGATACGCATGGGCAATACCACCAATATGCGCCTCGATGCCTACCCCGTGTCCTTCCGCTGGCCCGACGCCTTATGGGTAAGTCTCGTAGTAGTAGCCGTCGCCTTCATCGCCTCCTGGATACCCGCCGCCCGCGCCGCGCACCGCCCCATCAGCCTACGCGTGAGGTAGATTCGTGTTAATTTTTTTAGGGCGTGCCCAAGGCTGTTTATTGATTGCATCATGTTCCGTTTTACATCACGCCTTGGTCGGGCTTTACGCTCCTACTCCGCCCCGCCGAAGGCGGGTGCGGGGTATCCGCTGCAATCCCTCACGCGATGTTTGTGGTCTAATAATTGAATTTTATTGTTGTTTCATCCGCCTGAGGGCAGGTTGATCTGTGCAATGTGTAATGCGATTCGTGTTCAATTGTTGTTTCACCCGCCTGAGGGCGGGCTCGTGGTTGGTTGGCGTATTATCGTTGTGTTTCTATTATTGTTTCACCCGCCCGAGGGCGGGCTGACTAACGCTAAATGTTATGCGTTCCAATTCTATTGTTGTTTCACCCGCCTGAGGGCGGGCTTTTTATTGGCTATGTTGTTGGCTGTTGAGCTCCGTAGGAGCGGCACATCGTTAGCAAAACATCGTGGCATCAACCAAACCCGTGAGCTCCGTAGGAGCGGCACATCGTTAGCAAAAACATCGTCGCATCAACCCAACCGTGAGCTCCGTAGGAGCGGCACATCGTTAGCAAAACATCGTCGATCAACCCAACCATGAGCTCCGTAGGAGCGGCACATCGTTATTTATTTTGTTACCACCACCCAATTTCGTTTCTATTATTGTTCCTTCTATTATTGTTCCACCCGCCTGAAGGCGGGCTCGTGGTTGGTTGGCGTATTATCGTTGTGTTTCTATTATTGTTTCACCCGCCTGAGGGCGGGCTTTTTATTGGCTATGTTGTTGGCTGTTGAGCTCCGTAGGAGCGGCACATCGTTAGCAAAACATCGTCGCATCAACCAAACCAAGAGCTCCGTAGGAGCGGCACATCGTTAGCAAAACATCGTCGCATCAACCAAACCAAGAGCTCCGTAGGAGCGGCACATCGTTAGCAAAACATCGTGGCATCAACCAAACCCGTGAGCTCCGTAGGAGCGGCACATCGTTAGCAAAACATCGTCGCATCAACCAAACCCGTGAGCTCCGTAGGAGCGGCACATCGTTGACGAAAATCCTCATCTATCGGTGTTGAAATCGGGCGGCAACGAGGGCGCGGCTATTTTGCCCAAACAATGAATCGGACGCTGAAAAATAGCCCCGATTGAAGTGGATAGCCCCCGAGGATTGGGGAGCGAGAAACAGGAAGGGAGCGAGGGGATACCGAGGGGCTAGGAACGTAA
>JBIKQE010000059.1:0-10486 GCA_044349815.1 Chitinophagaceae bacterium
TGGATAGTAACCAAATACGCCGGCAAATTGCTTTCTTTTTTTTGGTTTACGATGTATTGAACCAACGAAATTCCTTGTGCGAAAAGGCCTTTACTGCTAATAAGGGCCATTAATAAAAATAAATTACGCCACATAAAATACTATTTAAGCACAAAGGAAACGGGTAAGTGAAAGAATACATTCACCGCTTTGCCATTTTGATGGCCGGGTTTCCAACGAGGCATTTTACGTACAACACGCAAGGCTTCTTCGTCGCATCCGGCGCCGATACCGCGAATAACTTCAGCGTTTTTAATGTTTCCTTCGGAGTCAATTACAAATTTTACAATCACTTTTCCGCTGATGTTTTTATCGCGGGCTTCGTTGGGGTATTGGAGATTTTTTCGTAAAAAATCCATCATGGCCGATTGTCCTCCGGGAAACTCCGGCATTTGTTCCACCATATTAAAAGTTTCCTGGTTGGCATTGCCTACCGGCATCACGGTCGATTTTTCGGGGGTGGTTTGTGTGCTGTTGTCAGGAACTTGTGGTTGCGTGAGTTTCCAGGAAGCTTTTTGCAATAAGATATCCATGCGGTCGGCGTATTCTTTCCAATAATCCGGCCCCTCTTGAGCATTTTTGATGGCAACATGCACGCCTTTGTTTTTATAGGCAACATGCAAACGAGGTAAGTCGCTGATATGCACAGTATAGGACGTTTCTTCGGATGGTAAGGCTTGTTTTTGCAACCACTTAAACAAGTTGGCTACTTCCGATTTAGGAACAGTACCTTCATACAAGCCCAACATATCGGCATCGCGTTTGCCTTCGTAGCGAATGTATCCGTTGGTTTCAATGTATATATTGTACCACGGACAGCGCCCAAAGCATGGCGTGCGCTCCATATAAACAGAACTTAATTTGTTTTTTTGGGCTGTACACGTAAAAGCGCTTAAAACAAGCATTACGAGAAAAAGAAAAATACCTTTTTGCATACAGCGAAAATACACCAAAATAGCGGTCGACAGAATGCCTTAGGCTACTTTGAGGTAAGCATACTTCGAGCGCTCAATTTTTTCTTTGGCATAATCGAGGGTGAGTACAAATTCAGGTACGTTTTTACCGGGTAAATCGTACATGGCATCGGTCATCACCAATTCGCAAATCGAACGGAGCCCACGCCCGCCCAATTTGAATTCCATGGCCTTTTCTACTATATAATCCAAGGCATCGTCGTTAATCACCAAGCGGATGTTTTCGTATTCAAACAAACGGGTGTATTGTTTTACCAAGGCATTTTTAGGTTCGGTGAGAATACGGCGCAACGCGGTTTTATCGAGCGAACGCAAATAGGTTACTACCGGCAAACGACCGAGCAACTCCGGAATTAACCCGTAACTGCGTAAATCTTGGGCATTTACATATTGAATCAGACTGTCTTTTTCTAAACTCCCTTGTTCTTGGTTGGTTTTAAACCCAATGGCCGAGGTTTGAATACGACGGGCAATGGCTTTATCGATGCCTTCAAAGGCCCCACCGCAAATAAAGAGGATGTGCTGGGTGTTTATTTTAATCATTTTTTGATCGGGGTGTTTACGGCCACCTTGGGGGGGAACCAACACTTCCGAACCTTCCAACAATTTCAACATGGCTTGCTGTACCCCTTCGCCGCTCACATCGCGTGTGATGGACGGGTTATCGCTTTTGCGCCCAATTTTATCAATTTCATCAATAAATACAATGCCTTTTTCGGCCAGCGCTACATCGTAGTTGGCAGCTTGCAATAACCGCGATAATATACTTTCAACATCTTCGCCCACATAACCGGCTTCGGTAAATACCGTAGCATCGGCAATGGCAAAGGGTACGTTCAACATTTTGGCAATGGTTTTGGCCAATAATGTTTTACCCGAGCCTGTTTCGCCCACCATAATAATGTTCGACTTTTCAATCTCCACATCATCTTGTACCACTTGGTTCAAGCGCTTGTAATGGTTATAGATGGCTACGCTCAATACTTTTTTGGCATCGTCTTGGCCAATAACGTACTGATCGAGGTAGGCGGTTATTTCGCGGGGTTTATAATTGAAGGCGGTCAGCAAAGGTTTAACCGGAGCTGTTTCGGCAGGTACGCCCAATTCGTCTTCAATAATATGGCGGGCATTGCTAATACATTCATCGCAAATACTGGCTTTGGCGCCACTAACCATCATGCGCACGTCCTCGGGCCGTTTTAGGCAAAAGGCACATTGCATCGCTTTTTCTTTCGACATGGCGCAAAGGTACGTTTTTCCCGAAATCGGCAAGGTTACTCGTCATTTTGTCAGCATTGCCCTCATGGCACGCCCTTTGCATTAATCGAAAAAAAAATATTATGCAACAAGGACAAATTCGTGTTCAAACCGAGAATATCTTCCCCATTATTAAGAAATTCCTTTATAGCGACCATGAAATTTTCTTACGCGAACTCGTTAGTAACGCGGTAGATGCCACCCGAAAACTACAAACCCTCGCTTCCCTCGGCGAATTCAAAGGCGAAGTAGGAAAAATTGACATAGAAATTTTACTCGATTCGGAAAAAAAGACAATCACCATTCGCGACCACGGTATTGGTATGACCGCCGAAGAAGTAGATAAATACATCAACCAAGTGGCCTTCTCCAGCGCCGAAGAGTTTTTGGAAAAATACAAAGGTCAAAGCGATGCCGCCAGCGTAATTGGTCATTTCGGGTTGGGCTTCTACTCCTCGTTTATGATTAGTAAAGAAGTTGAAATTGTAACCCGCTCGTGGAAGGAAGCGCCTGCCGCTCGTTGGCAGTGCGATGGTAGCCCAAGCTATACCCTCGATACCGCCGAAAAAGAAGAACGTGGTACCGATATTATTATGCATGTGAACGAAGAAAGCGAAGAGTTTTTAGACGAACACCGCCTCCGCAGTATCCTCAAAAAATTCTGCGCCTTCTTGCCCGTGCCTATTACATTCAAAGACGAACAAATTAATAACGTGGCGCCGGCTTGGACCAAAAAGCCCAGCGAATTAACCGAAGAAGATTACAAAAACTTCTACCGCGAATTATACCCCATGGCCGAAACGCCCTTGTTTTGGATTCATTTGAACGTCGATTATCCGTTCAACCTTACAGGTATTTTGTACTTCCCGAGCATTAAAAACAATTACGAAATTCAGAAAGACAAAATCAATCTGTACAGCAACCAGGTATTTGTTACCGACGAAGTAAAAGACATTGTGCCTGAATTTTTAATGTTGTTGCACGGGGTCATTGACAGTCCGGATATTCCGTTGAACGTAAGCCGCAGTTATTTGCAAGGCGACCCGAACGTAAAAAAAATCAATGCCCATATCACCAAGAAAGTAGCCGACAAGCTCGATGAACTCTTCCGTGCCGACCGTAAAGCCTTCGAAGATAAATGGGAACATGTTGGACTCTTTGTGAAATACGGCATGATGACCGACGACAAATTTCACGATAAAGCACAATCGTATTTGTTGATGCAAGAAGCGAATACCAATACCTTCTTTACCTTAGACGAATACAAACAAGCCACGGAAACACTTCAAGTAGATAAAGATAAAAAGCATGTGATTATCTACACCACCGATCCGGTAAAACAAAACGCCTACATACATGCCGCAGCCAATAAAGGGTATAACGTGATTCGTATGGAAACGATGGTAGACAATGCCTTCATCAACAACATCGAAATGAAGTGGGAAGGCGTTCGTTTCGTTCGCGTGGATTCCGACATTGCCGATAACTTAATCGACAAACAAGAAAACACCCACGTGCTCCTTACCGACGAACAAGCCACCCAACTCAAAGACGATTTTAAACGTTTAGTGTCGGTAGCCGGAACCCTGAACATCGAATGTCAAGGCCTCTCTGATGGCAGTGCGCCCGTGGTAATAACCCGTTCCGAAATGATGCGCCGTATGAAAGACATGGCCGCCATGAACCCCGGTATGAGTTGGTACGCCAATATGCCCGATGAAATCAATATCACCATTAATGGCAACCATCCAGTGTATCAACAATTACTCAACGATACCAATACCGAACACCGCGATGAACAAGTAAAACAACTTGCCGATTTAGCCTTGTTGTCGCAAGGGTTGCTGAGTGGCGAAGCCCTCACCGCCTTTGTAAACCGCAGTGTGAAATTGATGCAATAAGCAATTTTCCACAAGCACGTCAACAATCCAATTGCTATCTTACATTTGTATGTTATCAAGAATCATACATGGCAAAGGATACCGTATTAGTGATAGGCGCTTGTGGCCAAATTGGCGTTGAACTCACCACTGCTTTACGCAATATTTATGGCAACGAGCACGTAATTGCGTCCGACTTGCGCGAAGAACATCCCTTGCTCCAAGGTACCGGTCCCTACGTACAAGCCGATGTGATGAACCAAGCGCAATTGCGCGAAATCATGGTAACGCATAAAATAACGCAAGTCTATTTGCTCGCCGCTATCCTCTCTGCCACCGGCGAAAAAAATCCGGCTATGGCGTGGGATATAAACATGCGCAGTTTGCTGTCGCTCCTCGATTTGGCCAAGGAACTCAAGCTAGCTAAAGTATATTGGCCAAGTTCTATTGCCGTGTTCGGTCCCACCTCACCCAAACAGAACACCCCGCAACACACCATCATTGAACCCACAACGGTATACGGCGTAAGTAAATATGCCGGCGAATTGTGGTGTGCGTACTATTATAAAAATTACGGTGTGGATGTGCGGAGTTTGCGCTACCCCGGTCTCATCTCCTACAAATCGGCACCGGGCGGTGGTACCACCGATTACGCGGTGGAAATTTATCACGAAGCCCTTAAACAAAATAAATATACCAGCTTCTTGAGCGAGCATACCTATTTACCCATGATGTACATGCCCGATGCCATTCGCGCCACGCTTGAACTCATGGAAGCACCGGCCCATCAACTCTCCACCCGCATGGCGTACAATTTGTCGGCCATGAGTTTTTCGCCGGCCGAAATAGCGCAAGCCATTCGCGTGCATCAACCCGATTTCAGTATCAATTACGCCCCCGATTTTCGTCAAGCCATTGCCGACTCCTGGCCACAAAGCATCGACGATTCCCTGGCGCGCACCGATTGGCAGTGGAAACCCGAATACGACCTCACGGCTATGACCGCCGATATGCTCACGCAGTTGGCTAAAAAATAATGCCATGCCCTTGCCCGAAAATTGGCAGCAACTTGCCAAAGCCAATAAAAAAAAATACACCCAGTTTTTAAAACGGGCCGATCAACGCAAGGTCATTAAACAATTGCCCGCCCTTCACGAAGAAACCTTCGCCCACATCGATTGTTTGGAATGCGCCAACTGTTGCAAAAACCATTCGCCGCGGTTTAAACAACCCGATATCAAACGCATTGCCAAACACCTCGGCATGAAGGAAGGCGATTTTATTCAGCAATACCTCAACCTCGATAACGAAAACGATTTCGTCAACAAGCAATTGCCTTGTCCGTTTTTAGGCGCCGACAATGCTTGTGCCATATACGATGTGCGTCCCTCCGATTGCGCGCGTTACCCGTATACCGACGAAGATGTGCTTCTTAAACGAACGGCATTAACCATCAAAAACACCGAGGTTTGTCCCGCCGTTTTCACGATTATGGAAAAGCTTGCCGGTATCGAATAATTTTTTTCGAAGCGCAGCAACAAATCCTTCATCATCTATCTTCCCGCTTTCTGTTCCAAGCTTGCCTTCGTGCCTCAGGCAAGGCTTTTCACGTCAATCGGGGCTATCGCTTGGGCGTCCGAATCCTTCTTCAGCTGAAGAGAAAGACGGCGACGATCGGATAGCCGCGATGGTAACGGAAAGCGCCCCGCCCATCATGTCAAAAACAATTAACGGTTCGAACCCGGCGGGGCCTTGCAGTGAACAGCGCGACGAAGCCGAGGGCCGCGGCATGGATGCGCTTCAAATAGATTTAACTGAACATCGGATCAAGTTGAATGGTCAACGAAACGCGCGCTTGCAATGCTTGGAAAACACGAATGAGGGTGTCGAGCGTCACGTTCCCGGCATTTTTTTCCAACCGTGAAATTTGTGCTCGTTGAACGCCAATTCGTTTGCCTAATTCTTCTTGCGTGAGCTTTCGTTCTTTACGTGTTTCCTTGATAGCGGTGCCAATTAAATCCATTTGAAGGGCATACTCAAATTGATCGCGTCGGGGCGAACCAATAGGGCCTATCAATTTATGTTGGACTTCCTCCAACGTATAAACGGTCATTTTTTTATCCAATTTAGGGGTTGGATGATAAGTACTTTTTTTTGAGTTGTCGTGCGTGGTCTTTTTCATAGTGTGGAAGTCTTCGGGTTCGTTTTATAAATCCATTTGTAATCACTACAAAGGGTGGGGGAATGGCGTTGGGTTGAATGAAAGCGAATAATCGATAATGAAAGCCACGGTAATATGTTCTGAATTCCCATAATTCGTCATCAATTTTTTTAAATAGTTCAGCATCCATGTTTACTTGCGCTTTTCGAATGGTGTACAGAATTTTTTCTGCATCATTCATGGGTAATTGTTCCAAAAAATGCATGGCTTCGTCTAAAAACAAAGGTTCGTAGTAAGTTGTCATAGGGTATCATTGTAAAACAAAAGTACTATATTGTTTCGTTATAACGAAACAATTTTTTCCACACAAAAAAACGACCCGCTAAAGCGAGTCGTTTCAAGAAAATAAAATTAAAAATTATTGTTGCGGTGCAGGAGCAGGAGCAGGGGCTGACGCCGGAGCCGGTGCGGGAGCGGGAGCGGCAGGTGCGGTGGCCGGGGCGGCTACCGGTGCAGGCATACCCGTGTTCACTTTCTCGGAACGTGTTTTTTCGTTGGCGCCTGTTTTTACTTTCGGAGCCAAAACAAACGACGCGAGGGTTAATACCAACAATACCGACGCTGCAATCCAAGTACCTTTTTCTACTACATCGGTACTTTGTTTGGCACCCATCATTTGGTTACCAAAACCACCGAAAGAGCCTGATAATCCGCCACCTTTAGGGTTTTGAATCAATACAAAGAAGGCAATTACAATGCACGTTACAAGAATTAAAATAACAAATAATATACTCATGGCTTAATGCGTTTTAAACGATAATTGTTCAATTAAACGGGCAAAATAACTGCTTTTTTCGGGATTGCGCAAACTTAATTTCTTGTACATGGCAATAGCACGGTCTGTTTTGCCTTGTTCGGCCAGCAATTTAGCCAAGGATTCACTAATAATGCCTGTTTCGGTCGATATCGACGCCATGGCCTGCTTAAAAACGGCTTCAGGCACTTCGTCTTCTACATCTTCTTCAACCGCCGCCGCCAGCTTTTCTTTTTGCCAGCTAGCATTCAAGGCTTTTTTCGATTCCGCTTCTTCTTTTTCTTTGAGCTGTTTTATTTTGTAATAATTCAGCCAATCGGTGAACGACATCATCACCATCAACGATTTTTCGCGTAAATCGGGTTCAGGTTCTTTAGGTTCTTCGGGCGCCGGTGCCACGGTAGGCAGGGTATCTAAATTGATTTCCGAATGAAGCGGAATTTTATTGATGAGTTGTAAAATATCGTCGTCCTCGTTGTTGGAAGGTGTTTCTTTAATGGGTTCAAGGGTTTCGATGGGTGCATCAACTCGAACTTCTTCTAATGTAACATCCGTTTGGGTTTCTTCCACAAGCGCTTCGCGTTGGTTCCAATATTGTTGGCGTGCCAATTCAAACGGATCGCTTGGCCAAGGTGATGCCGGCGCACCCGTTTCGTTCAGCACACGGGCCACCGCATCGAAATACGGATACTGCGTATAAATTGCTTGCAAGGCACTTCGATTGGTCGCCGTCCATTGACTACGGTCGTTCAACACCGTCAACAAGGTTTGCTTGTCCATGCGGTAAAAATACGTTTTTCCGTTGAGTTTAAATCAGGCGGATTCTCAAACGGCATTTCCGCGCTTTGTTGTATCATTACAATTCAATTCCACGCTATGGTACTCAATTACGTTTGGGCCTTCTTTTTTATTGTAGCCTTTTGTATTGCCTTGTTCAAATTGCTCGTGCAAGGCAATGTGGATGTGTTTAGTATCCTTGTGGAAGGGCTCTTCAAAACCGCTAAAGATGCCGTGGTAGAGGTGGCCTTGCCCTTGGCCGGTACCATGATTTTCTTTCTCGGACTCATGAAAATTGCCGAAGCCGCCGGGGCCGTGCGCTTTCTCGCCCGCTTGCTTAATCCATTGCTCCGTCGCCTCTTTCCCGAAGTGCCCGAAAAACATCCCGCCCTCGGCGAAATGGTAATGAACTTCAGTGCCAATTTACTCGGACTCGACAATGCGGCAACACCCTTCGGCTTGAAGGCCATGAAGAGTTTGGAGAGTTTAAACCCCAAACCGGGCACCGCCACCAATGCGCAAATTATGTTCTTGGTGATGCATACCTCCGGACTCACCCTCATTCCCTTGTCGATTATTGGGTATCGTGTGGCGGCGCATTCCGCCCAACCCGCCGCCATTTTTGTACCTTGTGTGTTAGCTACCTTGCTCACCACCTTGGCCAGTATTTTTATTGTGGGCATCAAACAAAAATTACGCGTCGATGGGGTGTTGTTGGCGTGGCTGGGCGGATTATTAGCCTTCATTGCCGGCATCTTGTTTTATATTCAACAACTCAGCGATGCGCAAAAAGAAATTGTATCGAAAGTATCCGGCAACCTCATTTTAATGGCCATCATCATGCTCATTGTGTCGGTGGCCTTATGGAAAAAAGTAAAAGTCTTCGATGTATTCATCGACGGCGCCAAAGAAGGGTTTGGCGTGGTGCTGTCCATATTGCCTTACCTCGTGGGCATGTTGGTTTCCATTCGCGTATTCCGCGACAGTGGCGCTCTAGGCTTCATCACCGACGGCATGGCCTGGTGCATTGCTCAATTGGGTGTGAATACCGATTTTACCCCCGCCTTGCCCGTGGCCATCATGAAGCCCTTCAGTGGCAGTGGTGCACGTGGCTTGCTCATTGATGTGTACAACAATCCCATGTATGGTCCCGATTCGTTTGTGGGCCAACTCGGCAGTATTTTTCAAGGCAGTGCCGACACCACGTTTTACATCCTCGCGCTCTATTTTGGTGCCGTGGGCGTGCGTAAAATTCGGTATGCGTTATGGGCCGGACTCATGGCCGATTTGTTGGGGGTAATTGCCGCCATCATCATCGGTTACATTTTCTTTCATTAATTTTTTCTTCGAAGCGCATCGGCATCACTTTCCTCGGCACCCGTCCCGCTTTCCATTCCTACGTCGCGCCCTCCGGGACGCGCCGTATCCATTACAATCGGGGCTATTTTTCATCGTCTCGAACAGTGGGCATCTAACATTTTCTTCCTGAATCCGTGACTTCACAAACCACGGGCGGAGCGATCGGAACAAGGTTAGACTGTTGAAAGATTTGTTATTCGGTAATTAATATTAAATCATAATAAAGCAGTCTAGTGCTTAAGGTTTTTTCTTCCGAAACATTTATATATTTTTTTTCTTGTTCTTCACTACTAAATAATTCAATGAACCCATTTCTTTTATAGTAATTCAATGGTGTAATTTTATTGTAAGCATCAACTATAATGAATCGACAACCTGTTTTATTTCCTTTGTCAATAAACCACGATTTAATAAAATCCATCAATTGATCACCGATAGTATTTTCTTCCTTTATTTTTTTTCTAATTAAATTATTTACACCTAAACGTCCAATTAAAACTGCAGGATAGCTTTTCATATGTTTCTCTCTTGGAATTTCTGCAATAATTTTTTTCTTTCTTGCGTTCGGTAATGAAAATGTTTTAATACTATCGTTCGAAATAGTGAATGCAGCCACAATTTGTCGATCGTCTTCATCTAATGTAAAACAATAACTTTTGCCAAGGAGTTCGTTTGAATATTTAATTACATCATTAGCAAAAAAATCATTCAAATCATTATCTCCACAATCAAATGGAAAACAAATACGATGAATATCTTCATCGTACACTTTCAGTGTACAACGTTCTAAAAGAAATCCCACCTTGTGTTTAAATTTTGGCTTTTGCTAAAATTTTTGCAGAAACAGCAACCTGTTGTGTGAATTTTACAGACCCTTTTTTTGATAATGCATTCTTTGCGTTAGTATTAAATCTAACCGCATCGCGTTTTTTTAAAATTGGAACAGATTTGATGGGTGTTGCCATAAGTAAGTTGTTTGTTTATAATACAAATATAGTGTGTAATTTATTTTTTCACTTGAATAAATTATAACTTGTTAATTATTCACGCAAGATATTTATTGTGTAAATTAAAAAATCCCCCAAAAAAATAAAGCATAACCTCTTCCAATTAATATTGCTTCTGGGTTGTTAGATAATCCGGTAATAGGGTTTAATTTTAATTTACCAATCACTGCTCACTACCTATAATGAATCACCTTCCCTCGCCACAAGCATCCATCACC
>JBIKQE010000272.1:0-2986 GCA_044349815.1 Chitinophagaceae bacterium
GCAAAACGGTTTTGTTCCAATAAAATATCCGACTTTAAAAAGATGCCTTCAATATTGTGTGGGTCCATTTCATCGAGTGTGTCCAACACTTTTAATGCTTGACCATATTTTTTATGATCCATTAAATATTCGGCTTTCCGAATAATCAAGGTCGATGAGAAAGGATACAAGGTTAACCCAATATCGCAGGCTAAATCGGCATTCACTAAATCGTTGTTGCCTTCAAAAAAATCAATCAACGATTCAAAATCATCTTCGTTTAAAATGCCATGTGCTTCGCCACGTTTAATGCGGTAGAAGTTGGATAGCAGGTCTTCCATATCTCGAAAGTCATCATCGTATTGGTCGTCGTTGTACATAGGCGCGGGCGCTTATAGTAAATGTACATCAAACGTACACAACTTTTTTACGCGGTTTCTTTTTTTGTGAGAATATTAATCCACCATTTGGGGGAATAATGTGCACAAGCCATTAATTTTCGATTATCTTTGACATCTAAAATTGTTTTAATATGTCCATGTTAGTTCATATTCACAGCATCTTGCGTTGGCTCGTTTTAGTTACGATGGTATATGCCATTTTCAGAGCCATTCGAGGAAAGCAATCGGGGGTGTACGAAGCGGCCGATAACCAGGCTAGTTTATTTGCCATGATATCGTGCGATATACAGTTGTTGATTGGCTTGGTATTGTATGTAGCCGGTCCGATGGGTATAAAAAACATTCAAGAAAACGGCATGAAGTTTGTGATGAGCAATGCGGTATCGCGCTTTTTTGCGGTGGAGCATTTGAGTATGATGTTGTTGGCTATTGTGTTGGTGCATATTGGTCGGGCTCGCAGTAAAAAAGGAGCTACCGACGCTGCCAAGCATCAAGCGGTTTTTATATTTTACACTATTGCTTTGGTATTGATATTAGCCTCTATTCCGTGGCCATTCCGCGAAGCCTTTGCCGGACGCAGTTGGTTTTAAAAAAAACAACCAATCAGTAAACCACCTTTCGGGGTGGTTTTTTTATGCAGAAAATAAATGAGTGTGCACAAAACCCGCGTTAGGGACAGCAGCGGAAAGCTCGGCCTCAGCCGACTTGCAGCGTATGGCCCGACCCGAGTCCGCCCCAAGCGGCGAGGGAACGCCCAAAACAGGGAACAGAAACAGGGAACAGAAACAGGGAACAGAAACAGGGAACAGAAACAGGGAACAGAAACAGGTAGCGGGGAACGGTTTGAATTCAATTTATTCGGTTCTTGGCAATGCCGTGTGGAATGCCTTAACTTTGCAGTCCTATGTCTGACGCTCTTCGCCACGAATGTGGTATTGCCTTTCTTCGACTTCGGAAACCCTTGGCATTTTATCACCAAGAATACGGCACGGCTTTGTATGGCCTCAACAAGCTTTACCTGATGATGGAAAAGCAACACAACCGCGGACAAGATGGTGCGGGCATTGCCACCGTGAAGTTGGGGATGCCGGCCGGGATGCCTTTTTTGAAGCGCATCCGCAGCAATGTGCAACAAAGTATTGCCGATATTTTTAAGCAAGTGCAAAAGGAAATTGAAGAGGTGGAGGTGTTGCAACCTACGTTGCGGCAGCATCCCGGACTCATGAAAGGGTTTTTGAGTTTTTTGGGCGAGGTGATGATGGGGCATTTGCGTTACGGTACGCAAGGACGCAACAACATCGATTATTGTCACCCATTTATTAAATCGGATGTGAACCCGCAACGCCAACTTTGTTTGGCCGGGAATTTTAATTTGGTGAATACCAAACAATTGTTCGAATTTATTCATGCCGATGCACCGGCCAAAGGCCAAGTGGATAGCGACTTAGCGGCGATGATCGATGTGATTCATCATTTTTTATGCATCGCCGATGAGCGCAATAAATCGGACATCGATTGGCAATTTGTATTGTCGAGCGCTATGGCTTTGTTCGATGGGGGCTTTGTGGCGGAAGGTATTTGTGGTAATGGCGATTCGTTTGTAATGCGCGATAGGCACGGTATTCGTCCGGCGTATTATTACATCGACGATGAAGTGATTACGGTGGCTTCGGAACGCCCTGTGTTGATGACGGCTTTTCGCGCCTCGTTGAATGACATTCACGAATTGCCGGCCGGACATGCCTTGGTGGTGAAAGCCGATGGGTCGTACGAATTGATGGCCTTGGCTGAACCCGCCGAGAAAAAAGCCTGCAGTTTTGAACGCATTTATTTTTCGCGCGGCAGCGATGAAGCCATTTACCGCGAGCGGAAACAGTTAGGCCGTTCTCTATCCGAAAAAGTACTTCAAACCATCAACCACGATTTACGCAATACCATTTTTTCGTTTATTCCCAACACGGCCGAAACGGCCTTTTATGGCTTAATCAAAGGGGCTGAAGCGTATTTGAATGAAATTAAAATTCAACGCATTGCGTCGTGGGGAACCGACATCAACGAAGATAAACTGCGCGAAATGATTGAGCGCCGCGTGCGCATCGAAAAGATTGCCATCAAAGATGTGAAGCTCCGCACCTTCATTACCGAAGAAGGCGCCCGCAACGAAATGGTGCAACACGTGTACGATGTTACGTACGGCACTGTTCGTCCCGGTATCGATTCGCTGGTGGTGATCGACGATTCGATTGTGCGAGGCACCACCTTGCGCGAAAGCATCATTCGCATGCTCGACCGTTTGGGTCCGGTAAAAATTATTATTGTTTCCAGCGCGCCGCAAATTCGTTACCCCGATTGTTACGGCATCGATATGAGCCGCATGGGCGATTTTATTGCGTTTCAGGCCGCCGTGGCCTTGTTGCGCGAACGCGGTATGGAACAGGTGTTAACCGATACGTATGCCGCTTGTGAAGCCGCCGATGCATCCCACACCTTGAACGAACAGAATTTTGTAAAGGCCATTTACAAGCCATTTACGGCCGACGAAATCAGCGCGCAAATTGCGAAGATGCTCAAGGCCGACGATGTAAGTGCCGGCGTGGAAATTATTT
>JBIKQE010000002.1:0-36728 GCA_044349815.1 Chitinophagaceae bacterium
GCAGCGAAGGCTTAGTTTCCTTGCTAGAGCCCTTTGTAGATACCGTTGTTGTATGTACCATGACCGCCCTCGTAATTGTAATTTGCAATACCAATGGCGAATTAATGACCTACGGTCAACCCGTGGCTGATGGTGTGGTAATCACCGCCAACGCTTTCCAAAGCAGCATCAGCTGGTTTCCGTATGTATTGGCATTGGCTGTTTTATTATTTGCTTTTTCCACCATGATTTCGTGGTCGTATTACGGCTTCCAAGCGTGGTCGTATTTATTTGGTCGCGGTTTATGGACAGGCCGCATCTATCAACTCTTATTTTGTTTCTGCATCGTATTAGGCAGTGCCGCGTCTATGGAAGCCGTCATCAACGTCTCCGACGCCATGCTCTTCGCCATGATGGTACCCAACATGATTGGCTTGATAGTGTTAACCCCCTTTGCCGCGGCCGAAATCAAGCGGTACTTAAAAGCTATTGAACAAAAGCAAAACGCCAATTAGTTCTCGTTCCTTCAAACTATTTCTTGATAAAGTCCTCCTCTGTGACAAAATTCTCCTCTCCTCTGCGACAAATTCTCCTCTCCTCTGCGACAAAACCTCCTCTCCTCTGCGACAAAACCTCCTCTCCTCTGCGACAAAACCTCCTCTCCTCTGTGACAAAAACTCCTCTCCTCTGTGACAAAACCTCCTCTCCTCTGTGACAAAAACCTCCTCTCCTCTGTGATAAAATCTCCTCTCCTCTGTGATAAAATCCTCTACTCCTCTGTGATAAAACCTCCTCTCCTCTGTGATAAAACCTCCTCTCTTCTGTGATAAAACCTCCTCTCCTCTGTGATAAAATCTCCTCTCCTCTGTGATAAAATCCTCTACTCCTCTGTGATAAAACCTCCTCTCCTCTGCAATAAAAAAACTCTCCCCCTCCCTTAACACCGTATCCCCTCCGACTCTATCACCCTCACTCCCTTTACATCCTCCATCCCCTCACCTACTAACACCTCCGCCACACAACTCGCCTTAACCGCCTTATACCGCGCAGGTATCATAAACGCCAAAGCCTCCATCACAACCTGACCTATCCGCTCCGCTACCCTCCTCTCCTTCCTCGCCCCCAACAACATCGACGGCCTCAATATCACCAATCCCTCATACCCAATCGCCCTTAAATCCTCCTCGCATAGCCCTTTAACTTTACTATAAAACACCCTCGATGTTGCCGAACTATCAATAGCAGTAATAATGCTAAACACCTTCGCCCCTCCTTCAAACGCAGCCTTCGCCACCGCCACCGGATAATCTCTATCTACTGCCTCAAACACCTCCTTCGAACCTGCTACCTTAATGGTGGTACCTAAACAACAAAACACTCTATCACAAACCGGCACCAACTCCGCCCGAAAAGTCCTATAATCACAAACCACTTGTCCCAATTTCGGATGAACCAAGTCTATTTCCTTTCGCACCAATATCGTCAAACGACCACACCTCGGATGCGCCAACAATAAATCAAGCACCAAACGGCCCGTTAAGCCCGTAGCTCCCACCAATACTATATGTTCCTGTTTCATACCTTGTTTTATTAAAAAAGTCCCGGCATTATTACCGGGACTTTCCTTATTCGTTCAACAGCAATTATGCCATCTTCTTTAATTCTTCAATACGCTTCTCTTTGTCTTCTTCATTCGATAAACGACCCGATTTGTCGAGATCGACCAATACCGGTGCCGCAACAAAAATCGACGAGTACGTTCCTACAAACACACCAATCATCATCGCAAAAGCAAATCCTTTGGTTACTTCACCACCAAAAATAAACAAAATCAAAATGGTAAGGAATACTGTCAACGACGTCATAATGGTACGACTAATCGTATCGTTAATCGCCGCATTGATAATTGTTTCTTTCGATTCATTCGGACGCTTACGGAAGTATTCACGAATACGATCGAATACAATCACCGTATCATTCATCGAGAATCCAATTACCGTTAAGATAGCCGCAATAAAGTGCTGATCGATTTCCAACGCAAAAGGTACTACTCTACGTAAGAACGAGAATACCGCCAACGTAACCAATACATCATGCAAAATCGCAATGATAGTACCCAACGAATACTGCCATTTACGGAAACGTACAAAGATGTATATCGAAATACACAACACAGCCCAGAACGTAGCCCATACAGCTCCTTTCTTCAAATCGTCCGAAATGGTAGGCAATACTGTTTGCGAACTCATCACATTCTTCAATTTAAATTCATCTAAAGCCACCGAAGCATCAATATAATTCGCCGCTTTTAAGCCTTCGTACAATTTACTCATCACCTCTTCTTCAACCGCTTTGTCTTGTTCTTTAATCTTGTACGTGGTTGTAATATTTACTTGGTTTGAGGCACCAATTGTTTTCACAATCGGAGCTTCTTCAAACGTTGGTTTCAACGCCTTACGAATGTCTTCAGTTACTACCGCTTTGTTCATACGAACGGTATAACTTCTACCTCCCGCAAACTCAACACCATAATCGAAGCCGTTAAAGAACGAACCAACACCCAATACCAATACAATGGCCGAAATCACATAGGCCTTCTTACGCCACTCAATAAAATGGAAATTAGAATTTTGGAACAACTTACGCGAAACACCCGTAAAGTACTCAAACGTTTTACCATTCTTCATTCGAATATCGGTAATTAAACGCGATACCAAAATACCACTGAATAACGATAACGCTAACCCTATCAACTGGGTTGTAGCAAAACCTAATACAGGTCCTAATCCGAAAATGAATAAAATAACAGCCGTAATAATACCCGTTACGTGTCCATCAATTACCGGGTTCAACGAACGACGATAACCATCTTCCACCGCTTGCGCTTGGGTTTTACCCGCTTTCAATTCTTCTTTAATACGTTCAAAAATCAGTACGTTTACGTCTACCGCCATACCAATCGTTAACACCAAACCGGCAATACCGGCCGCCGTTAAGGTAGCATGGAAAATAGCCAACAAACCAATCGTAAACAATAAGTTCAACAACAAGGCAATGTTAGCAACCCAACCGGCACTGTTGTAATAAACCAACATCAAAATAAAGATAACCAAGAAGGCAATGGCAAACGATAACAAGCCACCTTGCACCGCTTCTTTACCTAAGGTAGGTCCAACTACTTGCTCTTGCACAATACGTGCAGGCGCAGGTAATTTACCCGTTTTCAAAATATTCGCTAAATCTTGTGCTTCCTCAACCGTAAAACTTCCGGTAATATTCGAATTACCACCCGAAATTTTTTCGCTCGGAGCAGGAGCCGAATACACTACATTATCCAACACGATGGCAATAGGGCGACCAACATTTTCACCTGTCAAACGTTCCCATTTGCGAGCACCAGTAGGATCCATACTCATTTGCACATCAGGCTGTCCACTCACCGGGTCGTAATCTTGACGTGTATCGGTGATGTATTCACCCCCTAAACGAGGCTCGGTTGAACCGGCACGCGTTTTGATGGCATACAAAATGCAAATCTTTTCTTTTTCACGTAATTCCTTTTCGGCATTACCATAATAGAATTTCAAATTCTTTGGAAACTGGTTTTTCACCACATCCATATTCAAATACTTATTCAACTGAGCCGTATCGCGGTAGTATACATACGATACCATCGGTGTATTTATAACCTCACCCGTTTTAGGATTTTGACGAACTTCAAACCCACCCAACAAGAAACTGCGCAACGGATTCATTGCACGAGCCTTCGCCATTTTCTGATCGTCGCTCAATTTCGAAAAACCGGTAGTGTCATCACTCGCTAAATCGGTATTCCCTAAGGCCGCACTCAACGACGAATCTTTTACTCCAGCCTTTGCCGTTGAATCGTTCGAAGCAACTGCTTTAGATGTATCGGTACTTTTACCCGTAGAACTTAAATAGGTACGCAAAGCCTCATCAGCTTCCATAATATTTTGTGCAATCTCATGTTGCGAATAAGTTTCCCAAAACTCCAACTTCGCTGTAGCTTGTAAATACTTACGAACACGCTCCGGATTGCTTACACCGGCTAATTCCACACTAATAATACCACGATTCTTATCTAAATTTAAATTCGGCTGAGCTACCCCAAACTGATCAATACGCGTTTGTAAAACACGGAATGTACGGTCAATGGCATCTTCCGATTCTTTAAAAATGGCCGCACGAACCTGATCGTTGGTTGAAGTAGGCTTGATGGTTTTGCCATCAGGACGCATAAACAACGGTGCCAACTTAGCATTCGGATTCATCTCTTCGTAGGCTTTCACAAACAAATTCGAAAAATTATCCTGACTGCTCGCTTGCATTTGCTTCGCCTTGGTTAAAGCCGCATTCAACGCAGGGTCTTGCGGATTATTACTCATATTGCGGATGAGCTCATCTAAACTCACTTCCAACACCACGTTCATACCCCCTTGCAAATCCAGACCTAAATTCAATTGCTGGTCTTTCGCTTCTTGGTACGTATACTTCGTAATGCCTAAATTCATTACGTTTTTACTCGACATACTGTCCAATATAAAACGTAACTTATCGGCTTTCGCCAATTCCAATGCTTCGCCGCTTAACGTAGGGTTTTCACTTTTTACTTGACGTTCAACGAGGGCGGCTTGCTTTTTTTCGAAATTGTTGACCACAAACGTGAACGACAATTGGAACAACGAAATCAATATCAAGGCAATCGTAAAAATCTTGACTAATCCTTTTAGTTGCATGTTTTTAACGTGTTTTAGAGTATTTTTTGAACGGGCGAAGATACAATATATTTGGAATTAGAGGGTACTACTTCCGAAAAGCCTATAAATTTATTCGAAATCTTCTAAAACATTGCCTTTCAACGAATCTATTCACCCTATTTTTCGCACTTAGTTATCACAATTCAATCGTTTCAATCATCTTACATCCCTTATTTTTTTGGGCGTGCCCGGGCTCGTTCTCGCTCCCATTCCTGCATCTCACTCCCACTTCCGCCCGGTCAGGCTGCTACGGGGTTCCGTGTCCGCCTTCGGCGATACACCGGCTCCTTCGTCGCCGCCCTCCGCATCCTTCACGCAATTTATACCCTGCCCCTCCAACGTTCCCTTGTATCACCCCGGTTTTACTCCCCCTAAAAAAGGGGGGGGCATTAAAACAAAAAAAGGCTGTCCGAAGACAGCCTTTCTCTTTTAACGAAGGTATTAATCGTCGCGGCGGTTGTTATAACCACCACGGTTGTTATTACTACGATAAGGAGCTGGTCCTTCTGTACGCGGACGAGCTTCGTTCACACGCAATTCAAGACCCATCACGTCGCGACCGTTTAAGCCTTCAATCGCTGCAGATGCAGCGTCGTCAGGCATTTCAACGAAACCGAAGCCGCGGCTGCGGTTCGTGTCGCGATCCATGATAATTTTTGCGGAAATAACATCACCGAATTCTGCGAATAGCGATTTTAAGTCCTCATCCTTCATACGGAAGGGAATGTTTGATACATAAATGTTCATAAAAAAAAATAAAGAGATAAGAGAAATTGTTGACGTGGATTATGGCCTGTGGTATATGGCGAAATGCGATTTAAAAAAACAAAGATACTACTTTTTCTTGGCTTTGGGTGCAAAAATTGCATGCATGCGTTTTCCTTCCAATTTAGGCATGCCTTCCAGCATCCCAAAATCCATCAAACGCTCTGCAAACTTCAGCAAAATCAACTCGCCGCGGTCCTTAAACATGATGGCACGACCTTTAAACTGCACATAAGCCTTCACTTTATGGCCCTCCTGCAAGAATTTTTCGGCATGTTTGGCCTTGAAATCAAAATCATGATCGTCGGTATTGGGGGTAAAACGAATTTCCTTTACCTCATTTTTCGACGATTTTGCTTTCAGTTCCTTTTCTTTACGCTTCTTCTCGTAAATGAATTTGTTGTAATCAACCGCCCTACAAACAGGTGGAACTGCTTGTGGCGATATTTCAACTAAATCCACTTCCAAGCCTTCACACAAAGCTATTGCCTTGGCGGTGGGATACACTCCCGGCTCAAGGTTTTCGCCTACTAGACGAACTTCAGGAACATCAATTTCATTGTTAATCCGGTGCTCACGTTGTTTCTTAAACGGACGACGATTGGCGTTATTTCTGGGGTACATTCACAATTTTAAGGTTCAACAAAAGTAATCTTATTTTTTTAATGGCAAAATATAGGTAAAAATAACTTAATCTACTTTCATCGCTTTAACCTGATCGGCAATCCGTAATCTACCCGCCGTTTTCTGCCGAATCTCGTCTAAACTTACGTCTGGCGCGTGTTCTATACATACAAAACCTTCTGGCGTTACATCAAATACACCCAAATCGGATACTATTTTTTTAACACAATGCAAACCGGTTATAGGTAAAGAACATTGCGGTAACAACTTACTATTACCTTGTTTATCGGTATGTTGCATGGCTACTATGATGTTTTTGGCACTGGCCACTAAATCCATAGCACCACCCATGCCCTTCACCATTTTGCCAGGTACTTTCCAATTGGCAATATCGCCCGTTTCCGATACCTCCATGGCACCCAATACGGTTAAATCAACACGCCCCGAACGTATCATACCAAAACTCGTGGCACTATCGAAAAACGCCGATCCGGGCACAGTGGTAATGGTCTGCTTTCCGGCATTAATTAAATCGGCATCCTCCTCCCCTTCCCACGGAAAAGGGCCCATGCCCAATAAACCATTTTCACTTTGCAATACCACATTCATTCCCGCCGGTATATAATTCGCCACCAACGTGGGTATACCAATACCGAGGTTAACATAAAACCCGTCTTGTAATTCTTGCGCAATTCGATGTGCAATTTGATTTTTATTGAGTGCCATAGTATGCTTATTCCTGTTTTATAAATTCTGTCGCTGGTGAGCCGTCATAGCATACACCGCCGATAATAAATTCAATTCAATGGTATCAAATGGGATATTCCGCCGAGCAAACACCGTGGTGGCTGTTTGCACCGCCTTTCCCAACTGATACTCGCTGATGCCCGCAGCACCTCCCCATGAAAAGCTGGGTACAAAATTACGCGGAAAACCAGCCCCAAAAATATTGCAACTTACCCCAACTACGGTTCCGGTATTGAACATGGTATTAATACCACATTTCGAATGATCGGCCATCATTAAACCACAAAACTGTAATCCGGTAGGTACAAAGCGTTGTTGCGATTCATTCCACAATTTCACTTGTTCGTAATTGTTTTTTAAATTCGAATTGTTCGAATCAGCACCCATATTACACCATTCCCCCAACACCGCATTCCCTAAAAATCCGTCGTGGGCTTTATTGCTATTGGCAAAGAATACCACATTATTAACCTCCCCCCCTACTTTACAACCTGGTCCTAATGTAGTGGCACCATATACTTTGGCCCCCATTTTCAATACCGCATGAGCGCCTAAAGCAAATGGGCCCCGTATTAAACAACCTTCCATTACCTCCGCATCAGCACCAATGTAAATTGGCCCCGTTGATGCATTCAATACCGAGGCTTCCACTACTGCACCCGGCTCTATAAAAATATCGCTTCCTATTACGGTGTTACTGGCCGAAATAGCTTGCGAAGTACGACCACGTGTTAAGCGAACAAAATCGTCGCGCAGGGCCTTGTCATTCAAACTAAATATATCCCACAAGTGCTTTAATTGCATCACCTCGTGTGGGTACTCCACTTTTTCTGAACTGCTCAATACTTGTTCAATCGAAAACGATTTTGCAACGGGTTCATTGGTTCGTGCAGCCAACAACTGATTTTGCTGCACCAAACATTGCCCGGGTTTTAAGCCTAAAATTTGTTCCACCAATGCAGCATCCGGAAAACAAGCCCCCAAGACAAATAAATTATCAGACCCCGTTTCTAATGGGTATTTTTCGAGCAAATGAGGCACGGTAAAATAAGCCATGGGCGTTCCTAAAACATGCTCCCATTTTTCGCGAAGCGTTAATATGCCACACCGAATTTCCGATACCGGACGCGTGTAGGTAAATGGCAGGAATTGGGCATAACGCTCATCGTCGAATAATATACTTGTCACGTGCAACAATTTGACCGCTAAAGTACAGCAAAAAGTGTTTAGGGCGTTTGGTTTTTACAACGCAATTGGACTTACTTTTACCGCATGACAAATTATATTCCGATATTCCCATTGGGTATGGTGGCCTATCCCGGCGAAAATGTCAATTTGCATATTTTCGAACCCCGATATATTCAATTAATCAACGATGTAAAGTCTGGCTCAGGCCTGTTCGGCATCACGCCTGTTATTCAAGGGCAACTGCAAGAATATGGCACTTGCATGGAGCTAGTATCTATTGAAAAAACATATACCGATGGCGAAATGGATATCAAAACAAAAGGGGTGATGGTTTACCGTACCCTCGATGTGGTGGAGAATGCCCCCAATAAATTATACCAAGGCGCTATTGTTCACTATCCTCCCAATCACACCCATGGTTTAACCCAAAAACAAACACGCATCATCCAATCCTTACGCCGCTTACACGTGTTAACAGGCCATGAAAAAAAATACAACAAACCCGACGATGCCCTGAATACCTACGATATAGCCCACCATGCCGCCTTGTCGGTTCAAGAAGAATATGAATTATTATGCCTGCTTCGTGAAGATCAACGACAAGAATTTTTAGAACGCCATTTCAAACAAATGATCCCCCACTTGCTCGATTTAGAGCAACTCAAAAATCGTATTCAACGAAATGGTCACTACCGAAAAATATCTGTCGACATCGTTGATTAATTTTATATTATATTGCACAGCAAAGGTCCTCCCCCTTTACGTCAATTAGTCATTAGAAACCACCCCATTCGTTCATTTTTTTTTGATTTCATGTTGCCTGTATCCCTTTGTTTAGATTTTGGAAACACCAGCCTCAAAGCCGCTGTTTTCTATAGCAACCGACTCGCCGATAAATTCACGTTCAACGAAGAGAACGCTGTAAGCACCATCGATCAACTGCTGAATCAATATCAACCTCAAAAAGCTATCTTGTCGTCGGTAATAAAACACCCAAAAGATATTGATACCCTCCTTAGCAAGAAAACACAGTTGCTTACCCTGAATCCGCAAACCCGCTTACCCTTTTTAAATGCCTACGGTTCTCCCGAACGCTTGGGTAACGACCGATTAGCCTTGGTGGCAGCCTTGGCCGAACGCTTTCCGAACGAAGACAGCTTAGTGATTTCTATCGGAACTTGTATCACCTACAACTTCCTAGCCAAAAACAATGCCTTTCGGGGTGGCGCCATTTCGCCCGGTATCACCATGCGTTTAAAATCGTTGCACGATTATACGGCAAATCTCCCCTTGGTTGAACGCGAAGGTCATTTCTCTATTCTCGGTTACGATACCGATACCTCCATTCGAAGTGGTGTATTAAATGGTATGGCCTCCGAAATTGATGGCATGATAGATCGTTATAGCGACCAATACGGCAAAATTAACGCAGTTTTAACCGGAGGCGATGCCCCGTTCTTCGAAAGCCGTTTGAAAAATAAGATATTTGCCGACGCCAATTTTCTCTTTAAAGGACTCTATGCCATTCTGGAAATCAACAAACGTTAAATCACTTCTATTCAGCCTCGGATACTTATCCCTCGCGTATACGAGTTTTTCTCAAGACAATTCACCCTATTCCCGTTTTGCCCTCGGCAATTTACGACCAAGCGAAAACGTAGCCTTCAAAGGCATGGCTGGCGTTTGTTTAGCCGACGACAATCCGCTAATCGCGAACCCTAGCAATCCCGCTACCTATGCCGGATTAAAAATGACCAGTTACCAAGTGGCCGTAGATGCTACCTTGCTAACCATAAAAAATTCACTTACATCGTACCGTACCGGTGGTGCTACCCTAACGTATGTAAATATCGGATTCCCAATTTCAAAAAAAACGGGGATGTCGTTTGGACTAATGCCTCAAACACGATCTAAATACAGCTTGTCTGAAATAAAAGACCTCGGGTTTACTACCGCTACCAATTCCTATTACGGCGGTGGTGGCTTACAACGGATCTACGCCGGTATTGGTCACAAAATTGGTTGGCTTTCGGGAGGTATCAACCTCGGCTACACCTTTGGCAACTTGGTAAACACCACAGAAAGTTCGTTTACCGATTCGAGTAAACTACTCTCAAACAATATAACCGGTAGAACTACCTACAACGGTTTCTTTTGGCAAGCTGGTTTGGCCTTCACATACGATATTAAAAAAGACCATAGCATCAAAGCCGGTATTTCGTATTCGGGTAATCAATCGTTACGGGCAAACAACGAAACATACTGGCAATCGTTCAT
This sequence comes from Chitinophagaceae bacterium, assembly GCA_044349815.1. Lineage (GTDB taxonomy): Bacteria > Bacteroidota > Bacteroidia > Chitinophagales > Chitinophagaceae > OLB11. The sequence continues at coordinate 10,359 of JBIKQE010000002.1, forward strand.
TGGTAATGTTAACGACCCATCGTATGTAGCCAAAGTAGATAGCAACAGCAATGTAAAAGGAACAGCCAAATTGCCGGCTAACCTAGGGATGGGAATTCAATACCGTTCGGGCGATTATTGGCAAGTAGGCTTGGATGTGTTACGGTCGTCGTGGTCTACGTTCACCCGTTATAATAATGCCGATTCAACCGGCGATTATATGTCGATACGTTTAGGTGGTGCTATTACCCCCGATGTTAATTCCGTTACAAACTATTGGAAAAAAATGACGTACCGAGCAGGTATATATACCGGTCAAGATATATTTCAATTCGGCAACCAAGCCATCAGAGCCAATGGCGTAACCATAGGTGTTGGTTACCCTGTTCGTAGAACCAATTTAAGCATTGGTCAAATAAATGCTTCCTTCGATGTTGGTCAGCGGGGCACAACCGCCAATGGCTTGTTGAGCGAACGATATACTAAATTTTCAGTTGGCTTTACTTTCAACGACAAGTGGTTTATTAAACGCCGTTATGATTAATGGTATATGGCGCAACGTATTGGGTGGCTTCGCCGGCTTGCTTTTGTTTAGCGCATGCCGAAACGATTTAAAAGCCATCCATGAAGTGATTCAACCTTCCTTGTTGAATCAAGAAAATGCTCGCGATGTTACCATCTACTACAGCAAAGAAGGAAAAACCAAAGCCGCATTAACTACTAAAACATTCCGTCACGTACTAGATGCCCGTCCAACTTATGTTGAAATGAAAGATGGCCTAACCGTTATTTTTTACAACGATAGTTTAAAAGAAATTAGTAGACTCCGTGCCCGCTACGGAAAAATGTTCGATGAAACAGGGAATGTATTGGTGCGCGACAGCGTTGTAGTAACCAACCAAAAACAAGAAATGTTGCAAACGGAAGAACTTGTGTGGAACAACAAACTCCAACAATTTTATACCGATCAATTTGTAAAAATAAGTACCCCTACCCGCATTATTTATGGCGATGGCTTAGAATCGAACCAGTATTTTACCGAGTACCGTATTAAAAATGTTCGAGGTATTATTGGTTTAAACAACAACGAAATACCCGCTCCTTAAACATGTTGGTTCCCGAATTTAACGAACAAGAATTAGTTCCACAGTTGGTTCAACCCCAATTGTTCACTGCATGCATTCAACAAACCGAAAAAGATTTACAGGCTTATGGTATTCGTATTCCATTAGCGTTTCCTAGCAATACCCCTCTTCGAGAATTACTGCTCGAACTGCAACCTCAATTGCAACTTGTTTTGCAACGGGGTACCCAAGTGCAAGAAATATTATACCGGGTAGATGTTCCTGAAAAACTCTTACAGCAAGCCTTTATAGCTTGCCCAAACATGCCACTCGACGAATTGCTGGCTCGGTTGATTATTTTACGCGAATTACAAAAGGTAATCACACGTCAATCGTTATCAAATAACGATGCCCCAGCTGAATGGGAAGATATATAAACTTATTTTACATCGGCACTGTAAGGATCAACCGATAATTCCGATGAGGTTCGCTTTACCGTAAATTGCGTTAAATCGATAACGTGAAAAAAGCCGTTCCTTCCAACACACTCCGACACATGATGTGGCGCAGGTCCTGTAGGATCTACATTCCTACTAGCCACATACAATTCCTTTCGTTCATCATCAACCGCAATGGCATGTGGCTGAAAAAAACGTTCGAATAGTTTACGCTTTACAACATAGGTATTTATATCAATTACATATACCGAACCACGGTATGTAGGATAAATCGGATTCGGATCTTCTTGGCAAACAACATACAATTCTTGTTTGTTATTCGATAAGGCCATTTCTAACGGATAAATCCCGGTGGGGATGGTCGCAATTAGCGTGTCCACACCCGTTCGCATAACACGAACTTCATTGCTTGCTTGGCAGGTTACAAAATACTTAGAATAATCCGGACTCATTACGACCTCATGCGGATCTAATAATTGAGGTGTGGTAACCGGTGCTTGTCCGCGCTGCAAACTAATGGCATCAATTTGCGGTATAGCCGGAATTATCCTGTAAACCATATTGCCGTATTGTGCCGTAACGTACACGGTATCTTGCGTTTTTGTATAAGCAATGCCATGAGGATAAGTAAGCACGCCATTACCGGCAATGGTTCTGCGTACCGCCAAGGTTTGAGCGTCTAGTTCAACCCATTTACCATTATTACTAAAATCGGTTACACTTACATAACGGCTATCAGGACTAACCTTTAAAATATTCCAATTACCGGTTCCTAAAAAAGTACGTTTTCGTAAGGTATCGCTTACCGCATCATAGGCTTCAAAATATTGCCCCGATGAATAACAAACAAACCAATCTTGTTTGTTGGGCGATACACGCAAGCAATGTGGATTCTCAATTTGGGAAGGATTGCCACCAACCCTTACATAGCGCATTACCAAATGGGTAGCTGCATCCACTACACTAACTCCATCGCAACCTTGGTTGGTAATATAGGCTTTGGGGCGAGTAGCGGCATTATTCGAAAACGGAATGTCGCCGTCGCGATTTGGACAGCCCGAAACAATCCAATTTCGGAGCACCATCACCTCGTTGCGCGTTAACGGAGCTAAATTAATAGGCATCGTAGGGTTCGCCATTGGCCCTAAATCGGGGAATGTATTGATGAATTGAAACAACGTAGATTGGTCGGGCGAAAACGGAATTACCACCGCACCACTGTTCCCTCCTTTGAGCATGGCATTGAACGACGACAAATCTAAACCGGCAGCATTCACAGCACTGGTTGCGTTGTGGCAACCCGATTGGGCACATCGAGTGATTACTATTTGCTCAACGTTCTGCGGATATCCGGCTTGTGTTTGTGGCGGTTCAACGCGGCAAGCCATCCAAGCCAAAAAACTCATGCAGAACATACCTGTTATGTAGCGCAACCTAAAACCCATTATTCAAAGATACAGCGATTAATCTTTTTAATAAATTGTTCGTCTAAGCCTATCTTTATCAATATGTCCTTACCCGAAATCGATCAACGCATACTCACCGATTTTGCTTCACCCAAGGGGCAAGAAAAAGCATTTACATTATTGGTTGATACCTATCGGGAACGCTTGTATTGGCATATCCGTCGATTGGTGGTGCAACACGAAAACAGCCACGATGTATTACAAAATGTATTGGTTAAAGCCTGGCGAGGATTGCCTCAATTCAAACAACAATCGAGTTTGTACACCTGGTTGTATCGGATTGCCACCAACGAATGTTTAACCTTTCTGGAAAAACAAAAACGAGAACGCGCATATTCCTTGAGCGATCATGAAAGTGGCCTAGCCAATACCCTTCGGGCCGAAAAAGGCTTCGATGCCAACAAGGCCGAATGGCAATTACAATTGGCTATTCAAGCCCTGCCCGAAAAACAACGTGTTGTATTTACACTCCGTTATTACGACGAAATGCCCTACGAAAAAATGGCTGAGATTCTTGAAACATCCGAAGGTTCCTTAAAAGCATCGTACCACCATGCCTCTAAAAAAGTAATCGACTTTTTAAAGAACCATTAAACCTAATACCTAATAATGAGTCTATGAGCGGCATGTTTGAAAAACCATCTATACCAGCCTTTGAAGCGAACGAACTGCAGGCTTTTTTTTCTTCGCCTCCCAATCCGTTTTCGGGCGAAGCTCCCTCTACGGAAAGCCTTGTGGATGCAGTATTTACCCAATCGGCCTTGATGGATTTACCCAAAACGATGCCTTTCGAGGTGCCAGAAGCTTACACGCAATCGGCCATCGAAATGCCTAAAAAAACACATCGAACCTTACTGAAAACCCTTACCCCATTCCTCCAAGCTGCCTGTATTTTACTGATGATTGGGCTTGGATTCTTACCCTTACAACAACCCCGTAATAATACCCTTGATGGCGTAAACAACATAGTCCTGAATGCCGATGATGCCCGTTGGTATTTGGAAAACAATGTGGTGATAACCGATATCGATTGGTATGAATATGAAGAACAAATGGTGAACAACGATCGTATCGTTTTTCAAACGCAACAAGATCTTTTAAGCGACCTTACCCCTGAGGAAGTCAATAACTTTTTTTAAAATTTAAAATCCAATCCTATGAAACAGTTTCTTTTAATGGCATGTTTGATCATAAATGCCTCAATGACGTTTGCCCAACCCGGCAACCCACAACAAGGCAAAACACCCGAACAGCGTGAAGCACGTCGCGAAAAAATGGAAGCACGTCGCGAAAAAATGGAGAGCATGAAAATTGCCCACATAACGCAAAAATTAAAACTTGATCCTAAAACAGCCGAAGTGTTTTGGCCTGTATACCACCAATATGAAAACGAAATGCGCGGTATTATGCAAGAAGCTCGTGGTATGAAACAAGATGGGCAATTAAATGCAGAACAGCAGTTGATAGAGGAACAAAAAGCCCTCGATATCAAAAAGAAGTACACCGCTCAATTCAATAAAGTATTACGTCCAGAGCAAGTAACCAAGCTCTTTCAGGCCGAAAAAGAATTCCGCCAAATGCTAATAAATCGTGCCCGTGAAGGTCAGGCAGATAATGGTCGTGGTGGTCGTCCACAAGGGAACTTCCCACGGAGGTAGTGATGGTACCCTGAAAGCCCGTATCTTGCACTCAATTCATTGTTGTGTCTGTACAGGTTTTACTCATTACGCCGCCCTTTACCCAACTCAATACCCCTTACCCGGCCACGGCCTATCTCAAAGGTTTTTTGAATACACAAGGTATTAGCAGTTTCCAAGTTGACTTAGGCTTGGATGTGTTCTTGCGCATGTTTAGCCAAACCGGCCTGCAGGCCATGTTTGCAGCAGTGCCGTTACCCAACAAGTTAACAAACAACGCACAACGAATTTGGCACCAACAAGCGATGTATGTAAAAAGCATCGATGCTGTGATTGCTTTTTTGCAAGGCAAACAACCTACCTTGGTTGACCGCATTATTCAACGTAAATGGTTGCCCGAAGCAAATCGATTCAGTCAGGTTGATGCCGTTGCTGAACTGTTTGGCAACATGGGTTTACAAGATTATGCCAAACACTTGGCTACCTTGTACATCGAAGACTTGGCCGATTTTATACAAGAAGCCATCGATCCGCAATTTGGACTGAGTCGATATGCCGAACAATTGGGTCGTTCGGCCTATTCGTTCGATGCAATGCACGAACAATTGCAAGCACCGCCAACATGGGTAGACATGCACATGTTGCCCTTGCTCCAAAACTATCTTGAAACCAAGCAACCCCAATTGGTTTGCTTCTCAGTTCCCTTTCCGGGAAATTTATACAGTGCCTTTCGGGCTGCACAATTTATTCGTCAGCATTATCCGCACATCCACGTTGCCTTAGGTGGTGGATTCCCGAATACCGAATTGCGAAGTTTGAGCGATGCGCGGGTATTGGATTACTTTCATTTTATTTCCCTCGACAGAGGCGAAAAACCCTTGACGCAAATCCTCGATTTCATTCAAGGTAAAGCGGACGTAAACAGCTTGCATAGAACCTATGTAAAAAAAGACCATCAATTGCAATACATGGTTTCGGCCCATTGCAACGACGTTGCGGCAGAATTAACGGGAACCCCCGATTATACCGACTTGCCCATTCATCAATACGTTTCGGTTATTGAAGTTGCCAATAGAATGCACCGACTATGGAGTGATGGCTTTTGGATGAAGCTCACCATGGCCCACGGTTGTTATTGGGCAAAATGTACCTTCTGTGATGTTACCCTACCCTATATTGCCGACTACGAACCAATGGCCGCAAAGTTATTATGCGACAGAATGGAACTCATGATGGCTCAAACGGGTTGTAACGGATTTCATTTTGTAGATGAAGCAGCCCCACCCATGCTAATGAAAGCGTTGGCAATGGAAATTATTCGGCGGAACTTGGTGGTGAGTTGGTGGGCAAATATCCGGTTTGAAAAACGATTTACGCGCGATGTTTGCAAACTCTTACATCAATCGGGGTGCATAGCCGTATCGGGCGGTTTAGAAGTAGCTTCCAATCGATTATTAGCATTAATACAAAAAGGTGTTACGGTAGAACAAGTGGCTCGAGTTACACGATATTTTACCGAAGCCGGCATACAAGTGCATGCTTATTTGATGTATGCTTATCCAACTCAAACAGCCCAAGAAACCATCGATTCCTTAGAAATGGTTCGACAGATGTTTGCGGCCGGTATTTTGCAATCGGCTTTTTGGCATCGATTTGCATTAACCGTTCACAGCCCCATCGCACACGATGCAGATACCTACCAAATCACCATCGACCCAAACGCCAAGGGCACATTTGCCAACAACGATTTACACTATGAAGAAACAAAAACCGTTGATCATGATCGGTTTTCGTTTGGACTAAAAAAATCCTTGTTTAATTATATGCAGGGGCTATGTTTAGAGCAATCATTATCGTCGTGGTTCGATTTTAGTGTACCCAATACCAAAGTGTCTCCCAATTTTATAGCCGATGTATTGAACGAAGAAAGTTTAACGCAATACCCTGCCAACGCGCATGTGATGTTCTGTGGCACACTTCCTTCTATAACCATTGAAATACAAAGTAAGAAAGGCCGCCAACGCGAATTAGCCATATTGCAATTCGAAACTACGCGTGGTTCCAAACGCATCACCTTGCCCGAACCGCAGGGACGATGGCTGTGCGATCGTTTAAAAGAATGGCAAACCGAACCTATATTATTTTCTACACTTCAAGCGCAATATGAAGCAGCGGGTTGGGACGACTTTGATTTATTTTGGTACAACAAACCCATGGCCACCATCTACGAAGTAGGTTTGTGGGTGCTTTAGATTGAATCATTTTTAGCGTGCCGCCAAGCGCCCTCACACAACGAAGCATTCACTCCGTTTATGGCGCTTGTCGTCGGGCTTTCGGCTATAGTCCCCCGTTTCGTTCCTCACGGGGGCGCTGCCGCCTCAATCCCTCACGCGATGTTGGTTGCCCCTAATATAAATAGCGAAGAGCCATGGCGCTACCAATCAAAGCAATGTAAATGCACTCCAAAAAAAAACGATGTTCGGGTAGAACATCGTTTTGGATTGATTAAATAATTGGATTTATAAAGTACGTTTGATTTCGATTTCTTCGTATCCTTCAATGATATCGCCGTTACGAAGGTCGTTGTAATTTTTAATACCAATACCGCATTCCATACCGGGCATTACTTCTTTTACATCGTCTTTGAAGCGTTTGAGCGACGACAATTCGCCGGTATAAATCACAATGCCATCGCGAATGAGGTTGATTTTGGTATCGCGTTTAATTTTACCTTCCAACATGTAACAACCTGCAATGGTTCCCACACCGGTAATTTTGAACACTTCGCGTACTTCGATATTACAAACAGCTTTCTTCTCGATTTTCGGTTCCAACATCCCTTCCATGGCGCTGCGAATTTCGTCGATGGCGTCGTAGATAATGGAGTAGTAACGGATTTCGATATTTTCGTTTTCGGCAAGTTTGGCGGCTTGGCTCGATGGACGAACTTGGAAGCCGAGGATGATCGCATCGGAGGCCGTGGCCAACAATACATCCGACTCGGTGATTTGTCCAACCGCTTTGTGTACCACCGAAACGGCCACTTCGTCGGTCGATAATTTTTGTAACGAATCGCTCAAGGCTTCTACCGAACCGTCCACATCACCTTTGATGATTACGTTCAATTGTTTGAAGTTACCCAAGGCTAAGCGGCGACCAATTTCATCGAGAGTGATGTGTTTCTTGGTACGCATACCTTGTTCGCGTAAAATTTGTGCGCGGTGTGTAGCAATTTCCTTGGCTTCATCTTCGTCGTCGTAAACTCGGAATTTTTCACCCGATTGCGGCGCTCCGTTCAAACCTAATATTTGTACCGGTGTTGACGGACCGGCCGATTTCTTTTTCTTACCACGTTCATCGGTCATCGCTTTTACGCGACCATAAATAGAACCGGCAACCACCATATCGCCAATCTTGAGGGTACCGGCTTGAACCAAAATGGTGGATACGAAACCGCGACCTTTATCGAGCGAGGCTTCAATAACAGTTCCATTGGCAAAGCGATCCGGATTGGCTTTAAGATCGAGGATTTCAGACTCGAGCAATATTTTTTCAAGCAGAAGATCAATGTTTAAACCCGCCTTCGCTGAAATTTCTTGCGATTGGTATTTACCACCCCATTCTTCAACCAAGATGTTCATAGCCGATAATTGCTCGCGGATACGTTCGGGGTTAGAACCGTCGCGGTCAATTTTATTGATAGCGAAAATCATGGGAACACCTGCCGCTTGAGCATGGCTGATAGCCTCACGAGTTTGTGGCATCACCGCATCGTCGGCCGCTACTACAATCACCGAGATATCGGTTACTTTGGCACCACGAGCACGCATCGCCGTAAAGGCTTCGTGACCGGGCGTATCGAGGAAGGTAATTTCTTTTCCGTTGGGTAAGGTTACCTCATAGGCTCCAATGTGTTGGGTAATTCCACCAGACTCACCGGCTACTACGTTGGTACTACGAATATAATCGAGCAAGGATGTTTTACCATGATCAACGTGACCCATGATGGTAACGATTGGCGGACGAGGTTTTAAATCTTCCGGATCATCGAGGGTATCCATTTCTTGTTCGGCCTCTTGTTCGAGGTCAATGAATTCAACTTCATAACCAAATTCGCTGGCTACGAGTTCAATCACTTCGGCATCAAGACGTTGGTTGATAGACACCATGATACCGAGGCCCATACATTTGCCAATTACTTCGGAGAAGCTTACATTCATTAAGTTAGCGAGTTCGCTAACCGAAATAAATTCAGTGAGTTGTAACTTATGTTCACCGTCTTGCCCCAATTCCATGGCGCGTTTTTCGGCCATTTCTTCGCGCTTTGAGCGACGGTATTTCGATTTAGTTCCTTTTCCACGCGATTGGTTACCCAATTTAGCGAGGGTTTGTTTGATTTTATCTTGAATTTCGTTCGGGTCAACCACTTTGTCGTCGTCGCGGCGAGGGCCGGTTCCCGGGCGATTATTGTCGCGGCGAGGGCCATTGCCTTGTGGACGATTATTATCGCGTTGACCGGTACCTGTTCCGGTACCGCTTGGACGTTGACCTTCAGCACCAGCAACCGGTATACGTTTGCGTTTGCGTTTTTCAACCGGCTTTTTGTCTTTGTCTACGGGCAACTCAATTTTACCAATAACTTTAGGTCCGGTGAGTTTATCGCGCTGAAGCGTGTGGAGTTCCACTTTTTCAGGTTCAGCTTTGGGTGTTTCAGGAACCGCAGGTGGTGTTGGTGGTACAACGGGAGCAACGGCTTCAACGGGTTTCTCAACCACACTTGGTTTAGTTTCTTCCGTAGGCTTTTTGGCCTTGGGTTTATCCATGTCAATTTTTCCCAACACTTTGAGGCCTTCCATTTCAGGGGCTTCAATTTTAACGCGTTCCGGATCGGCCACTTTCTTCGACTTTGGCTTTTTCGGTTCTTCGTCTGGCGCGGCTTCCTCCTTGGGTTTTTCAACCTTGGCCACTGGTTTTTCAACCGGTACCACCACTACGGGCTCTGGTTCTGGTTTTGGAGCCGGTTTTGGTTCAATGTCAATTTTCCCTAATACCTTAGGCCCTTCCACTTCAGGAGCGGCAATTTTTACCGTTTCGGTGGGTTTTTCAGGTTTAACATTGTTCTTTTTATCGTCGGCAACGGCTTTGGCTAAAACCACCTTATCGCTCTTCTTTTTTGCAGCGCGTTCGGCATCATACTCCGCTATGAGGGCGTCGTACATATCTCCCGATAGCACCGGATCGGGCTTATTGTCTACCGCAAAGCCTTTCCCCGTTAGGAAATCAACGATGGTGGATTTACCAACGTTAAACTCCTTGGCGGCCTTCATGAGGCGAATTGTATTGGTGGTTTCTGACATTTTTTCGTTTCAGTCGTTTTCTGTGAGCGTGTTTGTTTATGTTTTTTTACGAACCTAAACAGCCAACAAACAGGCCGTAAAGGTAAGGGTTTCCTACTAATTACTTGAACATATCTTCATCGTTGAATTCCACACTCAAAATTTTCTTCACATCTTGAATGGTAGTTTCTTCGAGGTCGGTACGGCGAACTAATTCTTCGTCGGTGAGGTTCAAAATACTGCGGGCGGTATCGCAACCCACTTTTTTGAACACATCAATCACCCACGCGTCAATTTCATCGGCAAATTCATCCAAATCAATATCGAATTCTCCTTCTTCTAAATCGTCGCGGAATACGTCGATGGTATAACCGGTTAATTCTTGGGCAAGTTTGATATTAACGCCACGACGTCCGATAGCTAAACTAACTTGGTCGGCCTTCATGAACACTTCGGCATACTTAGTTTCTTCGTTGATGTTCATGCTGGTAATTTTTGCCGGCGTGAGCGAACGTTGAATCAATAATTGAGTATTGGTTGTATAGTTGATGATGTCGATATTTTCGTTCTTTAATTCACGAACAATACCATGAATACGGCTACCTTTCATACCCACACAAGCGCCAACCGGATCAATACGATCGTCGTAACTTTCTACAGCTACTTTCGCACGCTCACCTGGTTCGCGAACAATTTTCTTAATCACAATCAAACCATCGAAAATTTCGGGCACTTCCAACTCCAATAATTTTGCCAAGAAGGTAGGATGCGTTCGTGAAACAATGATGGTAGCTGAGTTGCCACGCAATTCTACTTTCTTTACAACCGCACGAACTGTTTCGGTTTTACGGAAATAATCGGTAGGAATTTGTTCCGATTTCGGCAAAATCAATTCGTTGTTCTCATCATCGAGCAACATGATTTCTTTACGCCATACTTGATAAACTTCGCCCGAAATGATATCGCCTTCGCGTTGACGGTATTTTTCAAGTAAAATATTCTTCTTTAAATCGTTGATACGCGAAGCCAAAGTTTGTTTGGCCGCTAAAATAGCTCTACGACCAAAACTTTCAATTTCAACCACTTGGTATACTTCATCCCCAATTTCGTAGCTTTCATCCAACTTCTTGGCTTCCGACAATTCAATTTGGGTATCGTCGTTCATAATATCCTCGTCGGCAATCACTTCACGGCGTTGAAAAATTTCCAAATCACCTGTTTGGTCATTTACAATCACGTCAAAATTCTCGTCGGAATAATACTTTTTACGCAATAAGGTCTTGAAAACGTCTTCAATAACCTTAATCAGGGTAGGACGATCAATATGTTCGGCTTCTTTAAACTCCGAGAACGAATCAATCAAATTAATACTGGACATGGCAAAGGTGTTTTAATGAACAGATAGAAGGGTTTAAAATTCAATACAAACGGTAGCTTGACGAATATCCGCGATAGGAATCACGATGGGTTCGGTTGCTGCCGGACTATTTTTTTTGGTTTTCAATGCTTTTTCAAGATACAAGTTTAAATCGTCAACCGCTGTTAACCTTGCTTCCACAAGGCTAGCCGCTTCATCATTTAACACCACTTCCAACAATCGGCCAACATTCTTTTTATACTGACGAAGCAATTTAAGCGGGGCATCAACACCCGGGCTCGATACTTCTAACGAATAATCGCCTTCGGGGTATAAACCGGCCTCTTCAATCATCTTGCGCATCCGACGGTTAATCCGAATCGATTTCTCGAGCGGAAAACCAGAATCAGCGTCCAAATAGAACTTGTAATTGTTGGTTGGCGTCACTTTATGCGACACTAAAAAACAATCCGTTCCTTCTAGGACCTCATTCATCATTTGAGCAATATGTTCCTGCGGCGTCATGATTTTGTAAAATAAAGAAGGGAACTGAATAGTTCCCTTCGGCACATCGAGATTGCAAAACTACGATTAAAAAGTGTTTCAGGCAAATATTCAGCTTCTTTTTTAACAATTCAAGGCAATTCTTCAAGACCGGGCACTGGCGGTTACCGACCAATTCGACCGTTGTCCGTCCATATACATATAATACCCCGTTAGGGCTATCATGGCAGCATTATCGGTACAAAAGGCAGGCGAAGGAATATAGAGATGCCAGTGTTTACGCTGTGCCAGCGTCTGTAATGCCACTCGCAATCCACTATTGGCACTCACCCCGCCAGCCAAGGCCAAATGGTTAATACCCGTTTTTTTGACCGCTTTTTCAATTTTTTGTAATAAAATGGTAACAATTGTGTGCTGTATGGATGCACATAAATCGTTCCGATTTTCTTCAATGAAATTGGGATTTAAGGCTTTTTGTTTTTGCAAAAAATACAAAATGGACGTTTTCAACCCTGAAAAACTGAAATCAAGGTCTTGAATTTGAGGCTTTGCAAACGTAAATTGATTGGGATTCCCCAATTGAGCATACCGATCAATCATGGGCCCTCCGGGATAAGGCAAACCTAACATTTTAGCCGCTTTATCGAATGCTTCACCGGCGGCATCGTCGATTGTTTCTCCTAAAATTTCAGTTTGAAGTGGCGCTTTAACCAAAACCAATTGGGTATGTCCGCCGGAAACCGTTAAACATAAAAATGGGTAAGGAATGCTTGGATGCTCTATAAAATTAGCAAACACATGTGCCTGCATGTGGTTTACCGCCAAGGTAGGTATCCCTTTTACTTGTGCCAATCCCTTGGCAAAGCCGGCACCAACCAAAAGGGAACCAATTAAACCGGGCGATTGGGTATAGGCCACCGCATCCATATCGTTCAAGGTAAGTCCACTTTCCCGAAACGCTTGTTCCACCACAGGCACAATATGCTTCATATGCAATCGGGAAGCCGATTCTGGCACTACCCCTCCATGTTGGGCATGAATTTCTTGGGTATAAATAATATTCGATAATACACGACCATCTTGCACTACCGAAGCAGCCGTTTCATCGCAGGAGCTCTCAATGCCCAGTATGGTAATGGAGGCCATGCCTAATTACCAACGTAAAATTTTGGTTTCGGTGCGCTTGGGCTTAATTACCGGTAAACTATTCTTGTTGTACGATAATTGATCTTCTTTAGGGGTATCGTAGGTTTTTAATTGCAACAACAACTTGATTTTACCAAAATGATTTTCTTTATAAAAGGCATTGTACAACGCATCAATCTCTTTTTCGTCGGTACGAATCAATAAACGGGCTTTGTCGGTTGTAAAGGTAAAACTCAAACTATCCCAAGCCACTTCTTCAATGGTGCCATACAAGGTGAGCGTGCCATAATATTGCGACGGATCAAAATTGAGCTGATCGCAACAACGTTGTGTTGCCGGCCCAATCATGTCGTCATCAACACCACGATAAGTACGTGCATCACACGTGTAAAAGGTGGATGATAATTTATCGTAACGACCACAAATAGGCTCTTGACCGGGTAATTGATACTGCGAAAAAAAATCTTTATCTACCACGTCAATCATGGCCGATCGATATCCCATCTTGTATATATCTTGAGCATACACAAAAGGGGCCAGGGCAAAAAGGAGGACAAAAAACACTATTTTCTTCATCGGTTCTACGTATGAGCTAACAAATATAATCCCATTGCCGTCATATTGTAGCAATTTTCCGAAAAAACTTCTTTTTGTTTCAAAGGCCCAAAAAAAACGTATATTTACAACTCATTATTTTCAATTTATGAAAAAGACCATTTTAGCACTTGCCGCAATTGCCTTCATTGGCGTTTCCCTTCCCTCTTGTAAAAAAGGAAACAACAACAACAACAATAATAACAATACCAATCTTGTTATCGTGCCTATCGATCGTTCCGATACAACCTCGTTGACAACGACCATTCCGTCCTTGCCCATGTCACTAGATTTTTCCGCAAATCCCATGACGGTCGATACGTTTGCTACGAAAGTTGATGAATTTATTGGGCCTTACGGGTTTAATAAAAATCAAATGACGAAAGTGGTGGTTAAAAAATTACGTATGAACATTGAAAATGTACCTACCCAAACGTTCAACTTTGTGAAAGATACCCTCATGAGCGTTCAAATCTTTGTAGATAGCTTCGGTGGAACTTCCCCTAAACGAGTTGCCTTCTTACAAAATGTTTCAAGAAATGTAAATGTGCTCGAATTCAATGTGGATGGCAACGATATTAAAGATTACTTCCGTGCCGATTATATGAAAATCATGTTGGGCTTCCGTACACAAGAAAATGAAGCGTTAGACGGAAATACTAAGTTCCGTGTAAACTATACCTTCGAGGTTACTGCCGATCCGTCGAAATAAGACCTTATTTATTGGGTTTGGGCTATCCCAAACAACATAATACCTAAAAAACATGAATCATTCCTAACGATTCATGTTTTTTTGCATAAACCAATGCGGTATCCCAACTTCCTTAAATTGTTCCCCGGAAACCTCGTAACCTAATTTTTCATAAAACCCGACTGCTGTTTCGCGGGCATGTAACTCAATAAACGCAATACCGCGTGCATTTGCAGCTGCTTCCATAAATGCCATTAAGCCCCCACCAATTCCCATCAACTGATATGTTGGATCAACCGCCATCTGCCGTAATTTCCAACGCCCACCGGGCAGTTCCTTGGCCATTAAACACCCAACAACGGCATCCGCTACAAAAGCCACAGCAATCACTTGATGAACTTCATCACGCAAATCTTCCTCCATTAAATTCATACCCAAGGGTGCCCGCAATACCAACTGGCGTAACGCTAAAACCTGCTCGTAAGTTGGTGTGTTGGTCGTTATAAATTGATACGTCATACCCGGTAAAAATACCAAACATTCTAAGCACCACCCGAATTGTTTTTAGACCAACATTCCCTAACATTAATGGCCAATAAAAAACTTGTCCACATAATGCGTAAAAAAGAATAAAATACCCTATTTGCAAGGCTTTTAAGACATAAATGAATGTGAAAAACATCCATCAAATTGCATAAAAATCCGTACTAAATGTATTACCTTTGTGTGCCGCCGAAAAGGAGCAACTTAAGGCCCCCTCGTACGTGGAACAAAACCTAAATAGTAGTACCTAAACAAAAAGATCTATGTCATCGGAAAACGACGAAGTTATCAAGCCTGGTTATGGCGCCGATAGTATTCAAGTATTAGAAGGCCTCGAGGCTGTTCGCAAACGCCCCGCCATGTACATTGGCGATGTTGGTAATAAAGGCCTGCATCATCTCGTATACGAAGTTGTTGACAACTCCATCGATGAAGCCCTCGCCGGTTATTGCAAAAACATTACCGTAAAAATTCTACCCGGTAATGCCATCTCCGTTGAAGATGATGGTCGTGGTATCCCCACCGCCATGCACACCAAAGAAAAACGCAGTGCCCTCGAAGTGGTTATGACCGTGCTACACGCCGGTGGTAAATTCGATAAAAATACCTACAAAGTATCGGGTGGCTTACACGGTGTGGGGGTAAGTTGCGTTAACGCACTCTCTACACTCTTGCACGTTACCGTGAACCGCGATGGTAAAATATTTGAACAAGAATACAGCTGTGGAGCTCCTAAATACTCGGTACGCGAAATTGGCACGAGCGACAAAACAGGAACCCGCGTTGTGTTTCAGCCCGATACAAGCATCTTTATTGTTTCGGAATACAATTACGAAATTCTCGCCGCCCGTCTCCGCGAATTGTCTTTCTTGAACCGTGGCATCCGCATCCATTTAATCGACGAACGCGAACAAGATGAAAAAGGCGAATTCCCTCGCGATACCTTCTTCAGTGAAGGCGGTATTGTTGAATTCGTGAGTATGCTCGATCGCAACGGGAAACGCGATAGCCTTCTCCCCAACCCTATCTTTGTGGAAGAACTCGATACCGAAAGTAATGTAAGTGTTGAACTCGCTATGTTATACAACACCTCCTACTCCGAAAATATTTTCTCCTACGTCAACAACATCAATACCATCGAAGGCGGTACCCACGTGTCGGGTTTCCGACGCGCCATTACCCGCGTATTCAAATCGTATGGCGATAAAAACAAACTCTTCGAACGCGCTAAAGTCGACATCACCGGCGACGATTTCCGCGAAGGACTCAGCGCTGTTATCTCCGTGAAAGTACCTGAACCACAATTCGAAGGACAAACAAAAACCAAGTTAGGAAACAACGAAGTGATGGGGATAGTAGACACCGCCGTGTCGCGTACCCTCGATGCTTATTTGGAAGAACATCCCAAAGAAGCTAAAATCATTATCGATAAAGTAATCATCGCCGCCCAAGCCCGACACGCCGCCCGCAAAGCCCGCGAACTCGTGCAACGCAAAAACGTACTCACCGGTAGCGGACTCCCGGGGAAACTCGCCGATTGCAGCGACAACGACCCGGCCAAATGCGAACTCTACCTCGTGGAAGGAGATTCGGCGGGTGGTACGGCTAAACAAGGCCGCAACCGCCAATACCAAGCCATCCTCCCCCTCCGTGGTAAAATTCTCAACGTTGAAAAAGCCATGCCCCACAAGGTGTTCGAAAACGAAGAAATTCGCAACATCTATACCGGCCTCGGCGTTACCATTGGCACACCCGACGACGCCAAAGCCCTCAACACCGCTAAACTCCGCTATCATAAGCTCATTATTATGACCGATGCGGACGTGGATGGCTCCCACATCTCTACCCTTATCCTCACTTTCATGTACCGTTACATGAAAGAACTCGTGGAACAAGGCTATGTGTACATCGCTCAACCTCCTTTATATTTGGTAAAAAAAGGCAACGCCCAACAATACGCCTACAACGAAGAAGAACGCAAAATTGCCGTGGCCAAACTCTCCGGCGGAAAAGAAGATTCCGTGCACATCCAACGTTACAAAGGTTTGGGAGAAATGAACGCGGAACAACTCTGGGATACCACCATGAACCCCGATACCCGCACACTCAAACAAGTAACCATCGACAGCGCCGCCGAAGCCGACCGTATCTTCTCTATGCTCATGGGCGAAGAAGTACCGCCACGCCGCGAATTCATCGAAAAACACGCCAAGTACGCCAAAATCGACGTTTAAATCATCCTCAAAATACCCGATCATCATCGGGTATTTTTTTTGAAGCGCATCTTCTTCTCTTTCCTCATCGATTGTCCCGCTTTACGTCGGCCGGGCAACGCTGTTTCTGCAGCCAATAATGTTCCTGCTAAACCCTCGCTCCCCCTCCCTTTCTCGCTCCCCCTTTGCGTTGCCGCTGCCTCCTGCAATCGGGGCTATTCCGCCAAAGGCGGGTCATCGCCTGAATCATTAATCATCAATGTAATTTTCTTCTTTCATAAAAATCAAGCAATCAATGTACCTTTGAACACACTAAAAATATATTATATGGAATTGTTTTATGTCCTACTTGGTTTAGCCGTTGTTATTGTTGTAACCGGCATGTATACTGTTCAACAAGGCACCATCGCCGTTGTTACCATGTTCGGAAAATACCGCCGCATTGGCAAGCCCGGTTTAAATTTTAAAATACCCGGTCTCGAAGCGATTTTCCGTCGTATTTCCATTCAAAATCGTTCGGTAGAATTGCAATTCCAAGCCATCACCCTCGATCAGGCCAATGTTAATTTCAAATCGATGTTGTTGTATGCCGTAGTAGGCTTTGAAGAAGAAACCATTAAAAATGTTGCCTTCAAATTTGTAGACGATCGCAGTTTAATGCAAGCCCTCGTTCGCACCATCGAAGGGTCTATTCGTGCTTTCGTAGCCACAAAACGTCAATCGGAAATCTTAGCCTTGCGCTCCGAAATTATTTTACATGTGAAAGATCAAATTGATGTGCAATTAGAAAGCTGGGGATACCACCTCATCGATTTACAAATCAACGATATTTCGTTCGACGAAGAAATTATGAAGTCGATGGCTAAAGTGGTGAGCAGTAACAACCTAAAAGCAGCTGCCGAAAACGAAGGACAAGCCTTGTTGATTACTAAAACAAAATCGGCTGAAGCAGAAGGAAACGCCATTAAAATTGCCGCTGAAGCAGAAAAAGAAGCTGCACAACTTCGTGGTCAAGGTATTGCCTTGTTCCGTCAGGAAGTAGCCCGTGGTATGGCGTCTGCCGCGAAGGAAATGGATACAGCCGATTTGGATGCGTCGTTCATTTTGTTTTCAATGTGGACGGAATCGTTACGCAACATTGCTGAAAACGGAAAAGGAAATACTATCTTTTTAGACGGTTCAGTAGATGCCATGCAACGTACCATGCGCGAATTGATGAGTGTAACCTCCACTACAACAAAGAACCGCGAATAGATGTTGTTTAAGCAAGTAGTTGGACAAGATGCGTTGAAAAATCAACTCATCCACATGGCTCAAAAGGGCGAAATACCGCATGCCATGATGTTGGCGGGTGAAGAAGGTTGGGGTGGATTACCCCTCGCTTTAGCGTTCACGCAATTTATATTTTGCAACGAACGTTTAAACGATGATGCTTGTGGTGTATGTGCCAATTGTAAAAAAATAAATTCGCTTCAACACCCCGATGTGCATTTTTCCTTTCCGTTCGAAAAAGCCGATGGAAAAGATACACTGAGCAATGAATTTTTTACTGAATTCCGCCTCTTTGTTCAAACCAAACCCTATGGCACCTTGGGCGATTGGTCGAAAGAAATTGAATCGAGCAAACAATTGAACATCACCGCCGTGGAATGCCGCGAAATTCTTCGCAAACTCAGTATCCGTTCCTACGAAGGCGGCCCCAAAGTGCTTATATTGTGGAAGCCTGAAATGTTGGGCAATGAAGGCAATATCATGCTAAAATTCATTGAAGAACCCACAGCCAATACCTTTTTATTATTTGTTACCGATAATGTGGAAAGCATTTTAGGCACCATTCGTTCGCGTGCGCAATTAATGCCCTTAAAACGCATTCCAACCTTGGCCATTCAGCAAGCGCTTTTGGCCAAAGGCATTCCCGACGAAAAAGCCCTGCCCGTAGCCCGATTGGCGGAAGGGAACTACCACCAAGCCCTGCTTTTATTGGAAGGTGGCGACGACGATTTTTTACTGCTCACCCGCGAATGGTTGAATGCTATGTTTCAAAACAAAGGCATTGAACTGGTTCAATGGGTGGATGGTATTAGTGGCAAAAACAAAGACCAACAAAAAAACTTCCTTATTTATTTGTTGCAATTGTTCGAAGACACCCTCCGGATGAAAGAAATGGGAACGGAACACGTGTTGCTGTTGGAAGCGGAAGCCCGTGTTGCCGATGTTCTTATTAAAAAAGGTATTCGCGCCGGGCAAATTGAAGCCCTCAACGAGGTTTTAAACGAGGCCATCTACCACCTTGAGCGGAATGCACACGCCAAGTTACTCTTTCATACCGTATCTTTACGGGCGCAAGCCATTTTAAGAGCCTCTTAAGTTGATTTGCAAAAAATTCATTTTAAACACACGTAATTTAATATATGGGATGTGGACATTGTGGAACCTCCAGTAAAGGAACATTGCCAACGGGTTGTAAAGATCACGGCTCCTGTAAGAGTGGTGGATGCAATCGCTTGAATGTTCACGATTGGCTGAGTTTGGTTCCTATTGGCGATTTTGCCAAACCGTTTCCGTTCATTGAAGTTTCCTTCAATCACGGCAGTCGCAAAGATTATTTCAAAACCAATACGCCGTATGCCTACGAAAAAGGCGATTATGTTACCCTCGAAAATGGTCCGGGCAACTGGGACGTTGGTGTGGTATCGGTAACAGGCGAGTTGGTGAAACTTCAAATGAAGAAAAAAGGGGTTAAAGAAACCAGCGAAGAACTTCGCTCGGTGTTGCATAAAAGCACCGACGCCGAAGTGGAACGCATGTTGGAAGCCAAGAAATTGGAAAAAGACATGATGATTCGTGCTCGCGTTATTGCCCGCAACTTAAACCTCGACATGAAAATTGCCGAAGTGGAGATGCAGGCCGATGGTAAAAAAGCCACCTTCTTTTATACCGCTGAAGATCGCGTAGATTTTCGGGAATTGATTAAACAATACGCCGGCGATTTTCGAGTAAAAATCGAAATGCGCCAAATCGGTATTCGTCAAGAAGCCGCTAAAGTGGGTGGTATTGGCAGTTGTGGTCGCGAATTATGCTGTTCTACTTGGCTGAACGATTTTAAATCGGTGAGCACAACCGCAGCGCGTTATCAAAATTTATCGATCAATCAAACAAAGTTATCGGGCCAATGTGGTCGCTTAAAATGTTGTTTGAATTACGAATTAGATACTTACATGGATGCGCTTCGCGTATTCCCCGATCATGCCGACAAACTTAAAATGGCCAATGGAACGGCTTATTTACAAAAGCGCGACATCTTCAAAAACTTAATGTGGTACAGTTTTGAGCGCAGCAATAAATTGTACCCCCTCACCATCGAACGTGTTAACGAAATTATTGAAGACAATAAAAAAGGCGTCTTCCCCGACGAATTACAAGCGGTTGAAGTAGTTAAAAAATCAGCGCCAGCCGAGAAAAACGACTACGTGGATGTAGTAGGTCAATTCAGTTTAAAATCGTTGGAACGCGCCGGCAAAAAGAAAAAACAAAAAGATCGCGACAAACGCAAACCGGCCGAAGCAGGAGCAACACCAGCCCAAGGAAACCGACCAGCCAACCAAGGAGCACCACGGCCACAACAAGGCAAACCCAATAATGGCAACCGACCACCCAACCAAGGAGCCCCTCGTCCACAACCTAATCAAGGGAATCGACCAGCACAACAAGCCGGAGGACCCAAGATTAACCAAGGTAATAAACCAGCCGGCGAACGTCCGGCGCAGGCTCAAGGCGACAACCCAAGGCCACAAGGACAGCGCCCGCAGGGGCCTCGCCCACAAGGGCAACGACCGCCACAAAACAACGCCCCTCGCCCACGCCCAGAGCAAGGCGATGGCAAACAACGTCCGGCCGGAGGCAAATTACCGAAATCAAACCCAGGCAATGAAGGAACTCCTCCACCGCCTAAAACCGATAACGCGTAATTTAATAACCGTATAAATTTTTTATATCCCGTAAAGCCCTTGTTTCGGCTACCTTTGCGTGCATTTCTATGGCTAAAATCGCAATCAATATAGCAACCGGCTCCTTACAAGCCGAAGAACAAATTGTGGGTATCGATTTAGGCACCACCCACAGTTTGGTGGCTATCGTTCACCCCGATACGCACCAACCGATGGCCTTAAAAGACATCGACCAAACTACCTTGGTTCCTTCCCTCATTCACTTAGGATCTGATGGTCAAATGCAAGTAGGTGAAGCGGCTCGTCCCTTTTTAATGCTCGACCCCGGAAGAACCATTTATTCGGTAAAACGCCTATTAGGGAAGTCGTACAACGACTTTAAACACCATGCCGAAAATCTCGCCTACACCATCCAAGACGACCAAACAGAACAATTGGTTCGGGTAAAAATAGACAATAAATACTACTCTCCTATTGAGTTATCTTCATTGATTCTCAGGGAGTTGAAGCTTCGTGCTGAACATGTACTTAAAGTGCCTGTCACTAAATGTGTGATTACAGTGCCCGCCTATTTTAACGATGCCCAACGTCAAGCTACCCGCGATGCAGGCAAGCTAGCCGGCTTAGATGTGTTACGCATTATCAATGAACCCACCGCCGCTAGTTTGGCTTATGGCTTAGGGACACGTTCCGATGAAACCCGAACCATTGCCGTTTACGATTTAGGTGGTGGCACCTTCGATGTTTCTATTTTGCGTATCACCGATGGCATTTTTGATGTGCTAAGCACCCACGGCGATACCTATTTAGGAGGCGACGATTTCGACCGGGTTCTGGGCGAATATATTGTTGATACCCTCGCGTTGAAGGAGCTTGTCCAAACCGATAAAAGCATCCAACAAGAAATTCGGTTGGAAGCTGAAACTGCCAAAAAAGCCTTGAGTGAAAGCACCGAATATATCGTGTCTGTATTGGGTCGTGAAACAACTATTACAAGATCCCTATTTCAGCATTTGATTCATCCTTTGGTTGAAAAAACCTTAGATTCTTGCCGTAAGGCCCTTTCAGACAGTCAACTTCAAGCCAGCGATATTGATGTGGTGGTGATGGTGGGCGGTTCTACCCGTGTACCTTTTGTAAAAGAACAAGTAGCGGCCTTTTTTGGCAAACCGGTATACGACAATGTAAACCCCGATGAAGTGGTTGCCCTTGGTGCTGCGGTACAAGCCGACATCTTGGCCGGAAACAATACCGATGCCTTGTTGCTCGATATTACACCACTCAGTTTGGGCTTAGAAACGATGGGCGGGCTCATGGATGTATTAATACCCCGTAATGCAAAAATTCCGTCGGGCGCAGGGCGACAATACACCACGCAAAAAGATGGTCAAACCGGCATTCAAATTAGCATCTACCAAGGTGAACGCGATTTAGTAAAAGATAATCGCAAGCTCGGAGAATTCACGTTAACCGGTATTCCGGCCATGCCCGCCGGCTTGCCCAAAGTGGATATCAAATTCATGCTCGATGCCGACGGTATTCTTCGCGTGAGCGCCAAAGAACTCCGCAGTGGAGTGGAACAAAGCATTGAAATAAAGCCCCAATATGGGTTAACCGATGCCGATGTGGAAGCGATGTTGATGGCATCCATTACGCACGCACGCGAAGATATTGCCACACGAGCCTTGGTTGAAGCACGTTCGGAGGCGCAACAATTGATGGATTTAACCGCGCAGTTCATAAAAAAACATGCCCATCTGATTAATGCCGAAGAACAAAAAACCACGCAAAGCATCATCGATAAGTTACAGGCTTTGTTAAGTACAAACAATAAAGAAGCTATATTACAAACCCGCGACGAACTCAACGACATAACTCGCCCATTTGCTGAACGTGTAATGGATGTTGCCGTGGGTGAAGCCTTAAAAGGGAAAACCATTTAAAACGATGAGCACCAACTCAACACATTTATTGGTCAGTTATCCTGTAATGGAAACCTTTTATTCCATACAAGGCGAAGGATTTTATCAAGGACATGCTGCCTTTTTTATTCGCCTCGGTGGTTGCGATGTGGGTTGTGTATGGTGCGATGTAAAAGAAAGTTGGGATGCCGAAGCCCATCCAAAACGTACCGTGGCCGATTTGTTGGAAGAAGTTCGCGCAAGCGGCACCGAAATTGTAATTGTAACCGGTGGTGAACCTTTGATGCACAATTGCACGGCCCTTTGTGCGGTGCTTCGCGAAGCAGGCTTCCGACTCCATATTGAAACCAGTGCCAGCAGTACAATGAGTGGTGAATGGGATTGGATTTGTGTTTCGCCCAAAAAATTCAAAGCTCCTATCCCCGAAATTATGACACAAGCCCACGAATTGAAAGTAGTGTGCTATCATCCATCCGATTTAGCATGGGCCCAAGAACAAGCTGCATTAACAGCGCCAAAAACCTTGTTGTATTTACAACCTGAATGGAGCCGCGAAAAAGAACGCCTAAACGAAATAGTGCAATTTATAGGTAAGAACCCGCGATGGTTATTGTCGTTGCAATTGCACAAATACCTTGGTGTACGTTAAATTTAACGCACCTAAGCGAACCCACCCACATTTTCGGTTATATTTGCTCCTCATCGAAATAAAGCTATGTTAGAATCATTAAAAGAAACTTTGCTCAATCCCGAATGGTATATCCAATACGGCGGATTTTATTTATTGTTGGCTGTCATCTTTGCCGAAACAGGCTTGTTTGTGGGTTTCTTCTTACCCGGCGATTCGCTCTTGTTTGTTGCCGGTATTTACGTTAACGAACTCGCCGCCGAATTTTTTAATGTGCACTATATAGTTATTATGACGCTGATAGCCTTGGCCGGTATTGCAGGTAATTGGGTAGGTTATTGGTTCGGGAATAAATCGGGGCCCTTGTTGTACAAACGCGAAGACAGCTTCTTTTTCAAAAAGCGTCACCTCGATAACGCCAAAACCTTTTACGAAAAAAACGGCGCCTTTACCGTCATTGCTGCGCGTTTCGTTCCTATCATTCGCACCTTCGTACCCATTGTAGCCGGTATGGTGAAGATGGACTTCCGTAAGTTTATGATGTACAACGTCATCGGCTCATTTGCTTGGGTATATTCCATGATGTTTGCCGGTTTACTATTGAGCAAGCAATTTCCATGGGTTAAAGATCGCTTGGAAGTGATTGTTATTGGTATTATTTTAGTAACTACGCTTCCTGTTATTTTTAAATTTGTGCTGGGCGGCAAAAAAGAAAATGTAGAGATTAATTCAAAATAACCTCAATGGTATAAGAATTATTTTTTCTTTGATAGGTCCATTGTATTTTAGAGCCCATGGATCACTCTTCCTCTAAACAAACCGCCGTCCTCAGCATTCCCGTGATGGTAGCCGCTCTCGGTTACTTTGTTGATATTTACGATTTAGTGTTGTTCAGCATTGTTCGTAAACCCAGTTTAACCGCCCTAGGTTTAAGTGGCGACGCCCTCGAACACCAAGGTTTGTTTTTACTCAACATACAAATGGTGGGTATGCTCTTTGGTGGCTTGTTTTGGGGCATCTTGGGCGATAAAAAAGGGCGTCTCTCGGTGCTGTTTGGCTCCATTTTAATGTACTCCTTGGCCAATATTGCCAATGCCTATGTGGTGAATATCACGCAATACGGCATCCTGCGCTTTGTGGCGGGCTTTGGTTTGGCCGGCGAATTAGGCGCCGGTATCACCCTTGTATCGGAAATTTTAAAGAAAGAACAACGCGGCTGGGGAACTACCTTGGTGGCTACGGTAGGTGTTTCAGGTGCCATATTAGCCGGCTTTTTAGGATTAAATTTCAACTGGACTACCTGTTATTTGGTGGGTGGTATTTTAGGCTTAGCCTTGTTGTTACTTCGCGTAGGTGTTTTTGAATCGGGCATGTATGAACAAGCAAAAGCCGCCGGACATCAACTAGGTAGTTTGCGCTTGTTGTTCAGTTCCAAACGTCGTTTGATGATGTATTTAAAATGCATTTTAATTGGTTTGCCCATTTGGTATACCATCGGTATTCTTATTACGTTAAGTCCTGAACTTGGTAAAGAAATGGGAGTAGTAGGCGATATTAAACCGGCCTTAGCCATCATGTTTTGTTATGCCGGCGTAACCCTAGGCGATTTAGCCTCGGGCGTTATAAGTCAACTAATGCAGAGCAGGAAAAAAGTGTTAGCCTATTTTGTAGCCGCTACCCTATTGATGGTATTGGTTTATTTTCAAATGAAGCAAGTTCAAGTTGCCACCTTATATGGCGTGATGATGTTATTGGGTTTTGCGGCAGGTTATTGGGCGGTATTAATGACTACCTCCTCGGAATTATTCGGCACCAATATACGCGCTACCGTAACCACCTCGGTGCCTAATTTCATTCGTGCATCGTTGGTGCCTATTAGTTTATTGTATGCCGGATTACACAACATGGGCATGGTTAAAACACAAAGTGCTTTAGTTACAGGTATCATTTGTTGTGGCATTGCCTTATGGGCGGCTATCAAACTGCCAGAATCGTTTCACCACGAACTCGATTTTCACGAAGAACACTGATTCTACATGGGTTCATGTATTATATTTGCGGCATGGAAAAAATCAAGTTCGGTACCGACGGATGGCGGGCCATTATTGCGAAAGAGTATACTGTTGCCAATGTGGCCCGTGTGGCTTATGCAACAGCCGTGTGGTTGAAACAAAAAAAGGCCAATCCCTCGGTGGTCATCGGGCACGATTGTCGCTTTGCCGGCCAACTGTTTGCCGAAACGGCCATTAAAGTATTGTGTGGTCAAGGTATCAACGTAATTACGGCCAACAGCATGGTTGGCACCCCCACTATTTCCTTTGGCGTATTGAATTACAAAGCCGATCAAGGTGTGGTAATTACCGCCAGTCACAACCCACCCTCCTACAACGGCTTCAAATTAAAAGGCGCACACGGTGGTCCAACCCCGCCGTCGCAAATTGCCGAAGTGGAAGCCTTGATTCCCGATCATGATGTAGCTATTGAAGGCGAACTCGCCGATTATCAGGCGCAAGGACTCTTGCAATATGTTGACCTAGAAACCGATTACGTGAATTATTTAATGGGCCAATTCGATATTGAAGCCCTGCGTAAATCGCCGTTTAAATTGGCTTACGATGCGATGTATGGCGCCGGTCAAAATGTAATCAAGCGTCTCTTCCCCGATGCCGTGCATTTACATTGCGAAATCAATCCTTCCTTCAACGGAACAGCCCCCGAACCTTTGCATAAAAACTTGCTCGAGCTTTCGGAGACCATCAAAAATACCCCTGAATTAAAGTTGGGCTTGGCCAACGACGGCGACGCCGACCGTATTGCTTTGTACGACGAAAACGGCAACTACGTGGATTCGCACCACATCATTTTGTTGTTGATTCAGTATTTAC
>JBIKQE010000273.1:0-2954 GCA_044349815.1 Chitinophagaceae bacterium
CATTGAAATCAACTTTAGGCAAACAACTTTGATAAGGCAAGCTAACGCCGGTGGCTACACCCGATTGATTAGAGAATAATAATTTACGATACAAACTTGAATTCAATACCTGACGCATGTAATCGGTTTGACCTTTCGAGAACATCACCGAGCAATACGAATAATCCATGTAGTTTTGAATATTGGCGCGAATAGAATCGCAATCATTCACGGCGCTATTCAAGTTACACGTTGTTGTTCCTTTTGTTTTAGGTGTATCTTCAATACCATCATCACCACAAGCTACTTCCGGATTGTTGGTAGGCCCCCAAGGATGGTCTAAACCGAGGTAGTGACCAATTTCGTGAGTCAAGGCACGCGAACGGCCAGGAGTTCCTGTTCCGGTGCTACCAATATAATCGTGCAAAATAATAATACCATCCCAGAACCAAATGCTACCAACACTAATTGGTTTGTAAGCATAACCGGCAACACCTGAACTACCAATCGATTTGGTTACCCAAACATTCAAGTAGTATTGTTGTGGCCATTGGTTCAACTTACTTTGGTCGTCGGCAAAATTGGTTTTGTAGGTATAAATACGATCGATACCGTTGGTACAATTTCCTTGAGGGTCTTTGCGAGCCAAACGGAATTCAATACTAGCATTCCCAATACGGTCTTTAAACAAATTCAATACCACCGAGGTATCGCCATTCTTCTTCTGAAAATCGTTATTTAAAATACGCATTTGATCGTAAATCTGCGCATCGCCAATATCTTCACTACCATAGTTATGCAATACGTGAAAAACAATTGGAATGATGTAATCGCCTGCACGATTCTTTTCCAATGCATTTACATCCATTTTGGTGTTAACATATTCAAGAATCACCGAACGGAAGTCAGCTTCCTTTTGACGGAGTTCTGGGTGCTCGCGATACAATTTTTCTTGGGCTTCCGTATGGCCGCAGTTTAAATGCTCGCCGTGTTGGGCTTTAGCCGTCTGAACGCTTGAGAATAAGGTTGTTGCCACTAAGCCAATCAGTAAACTTAATCTTTTCATGGAATGTTTATAATTTGGTTACGAAATTAACGATTTCCTAATAAATAATAAAAAAAAATATTTTTGTTTACCTCCCCATGATAATTCTACCAAGATGCCCAATACCACGGCCCATTGGTCCGTTTAGGAGCCAATGAATACAGCATGCCTCATCGAACAAAGCCCATAGACCGTTCGAGGCGTTGATGAAATAGCCTTGACTGTAGCGGAAAGCGTTGGCGACGAAGGAGCCAACCTTGGAGCGTAAGGCAAGACGGGTGATGAAGATGGTTCAGACGATGCGCTTCAAAAAGCCCTTATGTATGTAACGAATATAGCGCCCATGCTCATTGAAATATAATACCTTTGCACACAAATTAACTTGTATGAGCCACGGACATTTTCATTTTCCGCAACCCCACAACGAACCTGTATTGGCCTTTGCGCCTAAATCGCCCGAAAAATTGGCGCTCAAAAAAGCTTTAGCGGCCGCTAAAAAGAAAGCCCTCGACATCCCCATGTATATTGGCGATAAGGAAGTGCGCAGTGGTAAAAAAATAGCCATCAACCCGCCCCACGAAACGAAACATACCCTTGGGCATTTTCATGCCGGTACCGCCGAGCACGTGGAAGCTGCCATCAGCGCGGCCTTGAACGCCAAAGCCGCGTGGGAACACATGCCGTGGGTACAACGCGCCTCTATTTTTATGAAGGCCGCCGATTTGTTGGCTACCAAATACCGTTACGATATGTTGGCCGCTACCATGCTGGGGCAAAGTAAAAACCCTTATCAAGCTGAAATTGATAGCACGTGCGAATTGATTGATTTTCTCCGCTTCAACGTGCATTTTCTCGATCAGATTTATGCGCAACAACCGGTGTCGGGCCCCGGTATGTATAACCGTGTTGAATACCGCGCCCTCGAAGGTTTTGTGCTCGCGGTAACGCCGTTCAACTTCACGGCGATTGGTGGAAACTTACCAACCTCGGCCGCGATGTGTGGCAACGTGGTGGTGTGGAAGCCCGCCAATACCCAAATTTATTCCGCCAACCTCTTCATGAAAATTTTGAAGGAAGCCGGCTTGCCCGATGGTGTAATTAATATGGTGTACGTGAGCGGTCCAACCGTAGGCGACATTTGTTTCAAACACCGCGATTTTGCGGGCGTGCATTTCACCGGAAGCACCGGCGTATTCCAAGGCATGTGGAAAACCATTGGCGAAAACATTGCCCGCTACCGTTCTTACCCGCGCATTGTGGGCGAAACCGGTGGTAAAGATTTTGTACTCGCCCACCCCAGCGCCGATGTGGATGCCTTAGTGGCCGGCTTGGCGCGTGGCGCGTTTGAATTTCAAGGTCAAAAATGTTCGGCCGCTTCGCGGGCTTACTTACCTGAAAGTTTAGCCGCCGCTATTAAAAAGAAATTGGTGGCCGAAGTGAAAACCATGAAAATGGGAACCACCGAAGATTTCACAAATTTCATTAACGCGGTCATCGACGAAAAATCGTTCAACTCGATTAAGAAATACATTGATGCCGCGAAAAAAGACAAACGTTGTAAAATTCTCGTGGGCGGTAATTGCGACAGCAAAAAAGGTTGGTTTATTGAACCAACTGTAATTGAAACCAACGACCCGAAATACACCACCATGTGTGAAGAAATTTTCGGACCGGTGCTAACGATTTACACGTACAAAGATGCGGAGTTCGAAAAAGTGTGCAGTTTGGTAGACAGCACCTCCGATTACGCCCTCACCGGCGCGGTGTTCAGTCAGGATCGTTACGCCTTGCAATACGCCCTCAAAGCCCTTTCGCAAAGTGCGGGGAACTTTTATATCAACGATAAACCAACCGGCGCCGTGGTGGGTCAACAGCCGTTCGGTGGGGCTCGCGCGAGCGGCACCAACGATAAAGCCGGGTCGATGCTCAA
>JBIKQE010000060.1:0-10358 GCA_044349815.1 Chitinophagaceae bacterium
TCGGCCAATATTTCTTCCAAGGCGTCTAAATTTCGTCCAAAATAAGCCGGTATTTGAAGCCCGACTTGGATATCGTTATAAAATTGAGCCATCTCTTGAATGGCTTTGGCATGCATTAAAACCACCCGTGTTTCAGCATGTGGGGCTATACATATATGGGGTTTATTTTCCATGTGCGTTCCGTTCTATCAAGAAAAAAGTTTGGTAATGATTGGCGGTAAACCAAGCTGACCCATCGTCGCCGGTTACTAATCGTTCTGCGCCACGATCCACACCACCGCGCCTCGGATGAACATCCCATTCCCGGTAATGAATGGCCTGTCCACGCGGTGTTTTAAGTGGCAATCGTTTTTCGCGGTTTTGGAATGTTCGCCCGCCATAATAACCATGTGGGGCATCACCATGCTTTAAAATAAAATTATAGGTATTTCGAACATAATCAGGAATGCTATCGGTCGATTCACTCGATGAATTCTCATTGGCCGTAGCCATTTCGGTTAAATGGTTCTCTGTATTGTTGTTGGGTAACGATGAAATAAAATCAGACCCATTAAAAATAAAAAAGGCTATAATTAGACCTAATATTAAAATGAGTACCGACCATAATTTGGTATTGTTTTGTTTTACTTTCATAAGCGTTCAATTTCATTCAGTGAGTTTAAATCTAAGATGGTTGTTTTTTTATCGTCGCTTTGACGAAACATTTGTTTAAATCGGGCGTTGAACACCAATTCGTCTGCACAATACGAACTCCGTTGTTGAACATTGTTCGAAAAATGCTCGTCGTATGCTTTTACAAATACCATTATTTCTATTTGATTTATCGTAAAATCTTCTTCACACATGCCATATAGCGGACTCATTTCGTCAATTGGGTGAACAACGGTCCAATTTAGGGCTAAAGAACTGATTTTGTTTATTTCGATATTTAATGTGTGAAAATAATTTTTAATAACCCCTTGTTCCGGAATACGGAATGCGGCATTCACAATAACTTCCGCTTCTGTAAGCTGGTTGTTTTTATAAGGAACCATCCGAAACATCAAGGCGGTGCCATTTTTATACGGACTAATCAATGCTTTATTGCTGAATAAGATATAGGCTTTAGGTTGAGCGAACCGACTGTATATTAAACCTGTCATTACCGCAAAGGTCATCCACCCAAACATCGACTCGAAGGAGGCTACAAAATTCGAGGATACCGACGATGGAATTAAAGAGCCATAACCCACCGTTGTAAGGGTTTGGCTACTAAAGAAAAAACACTGCCAAAAAAAAGAGGGTACATGCAATTCATCTTGATGACCGTGCAAAGCCGATGGCCCTAAGGAAAAATAGATTAGGGCAAAAATTAAATTAATACATAAAAAGACACAAGTCAATAATGCAAAAAAACGAAAGGTCGATAATTCTATCAACCAATGAAATACACTCAGTCGCTTAATAACGTTAAGCCCGGTTTTACGCACGTTCGAACTGCCATCTTTATTGATGATTCGTCCGGAACTATGTCCCGTATCTACATCAAACCCAAAATGGTTGGTGCGGTTAAAAGGTAGAAAATCGTCCAAGGCCATAAATAAAAAGGCTTTGAACAAATATACTTTCTAAAATGAGTAAGCCGTCAATTCCCAAGGAATAAAAATACACCCCTGAATGGGGCGTTTGTTTTTTGTAGAACAAGATTGTAAGCAGGTAGGGGATGCTAATTGCGATGGCCAATGCGCCTGAAAAAAGCAGTAAAATGGCAATAATCGCTATGCCTTGAGCGGCTACTAACAGTTGTTTAATAAACACCATATTCGATGCTGAAAAGTATTGAGCATCATCTTTGATTAAAAAAATATAACATAAATTGGCGAAAAAAAGGAAGCGATAAACAAAAAAAAGGGCTGCATTAAGGGTGTTAGGGTGATGTTGGAGGGGAAAGTAAAAGGTAAATAAGGACCAAACTAAACTTAAAATAAGCAATCTGAATAGCAACTTCAGCTTATTCTTTTTGCCCAGCGGCAACATATACATGACCGATAATACGATTAAGCAAGTCACCAACATTGGTTTTGGACAATCGACATAGAGGTATCCTCCAATTGAAAGTAAACTACTTACAAGAGCAATAACACGTGCATAGGGGTATGAAGGATTACTTGCATAATACCAAGAGTAGCTACTTAATACAATCAAGGCTATCAAAAGGCCCCACTGCCAAGGCAATAATTGCGCTTCTATTACACAAAACGATGAGGCTGATGTAGCCCAAGCACACAAGGCAATCCAAAGTTGCGATTTTGTTGAAAAACGAAATGCACGTTCCAATAAATTAAAAGGCATTACAAAGGAATATTGCCATGTTTCTTACGGGGCATATCTACCACTTTGTTCTCCAACATGGCAAATGCACGTAAAAGTTTTATACGAGTTTGAGCCGGTTCAATTACTTCGTCAATAAAACCACGGGCGGCTGCACCGTATGGATTGGCAAACTTTTCAGCATACTCGGCATCTTTCTCCTTCAGTTTTTCGGTCGGATTTTCAGCTTGGTCTATCTCGCGTTTGAAGATGATTTCAGCAGCGCCCTTCGAACCCATTACGGCTATCTCGGCCGTTGGAAAGGCATAATTCAAATCGGCGCCAATGTGCTTCGAATTCATTACATCGTATGCGCCACCGTAGGCTTTCCGAGTGATTACTGTAATTTTAGGTACCGTAGCCTCGCTAAAGGCATACAATAATTTTGCGCCATTGGTTATGATACCATGCCATTCTTGGTCGGTGCCCGGCAAAAAGCCCGGAACATCAACCAATACCAATAAGGGTATATTAAAAGCATCGCAAAAGCGAACAAAACGGGCGCCCTTTTTACTAGAATTGATATCAAGAACCCCTGCCAACACCATGGGCTGATTTGCCACTACGCCAATGCTTCTGCCTCCTAGGCGCGCAAAACCTACCATGATGTTCTCCGCATAATGCTTGTGCACTTCAAAGAAACTATTTTCATCGCACACTTCCTGAATTACATCGCGCATATCGTATGGCTGATTCGGGTTTTCTGGCAATAGCGTATTCAACGCTTCACGGCGTTCGTTGCCCGCTGTATAAGGATAGTTAGGGGCAGGTTCTTCGCAGTTTTGCGGTATGTAGGTAAGAAGTGTTTTTAAATAATCAATACATTCCAATTCGCTGGCACAGGCAAAATGAGTTACGCCCGATTTGCTGGCATGTGTTTCTGCACCGCCCAAGGCCTCACTGGTTACTTCTTCGTGGGTAACCGTTTTTACTACATTCGGCCCGGTTACAAACATGTAACTCGAGTTCTCAACCATTAGAATAAAATCGGTAATGGCTGGACTATAAACTGCGCCACCAGCACAGGGGCCCATGATAGCAGATAGTTGTGGTATAACACCAGAAGCACGTGTATTACGATAAAAAATATCGGCATATCCACCTAAACTCACAACGCCTTCTTGTATACGAGCACCACCACTGTCGTTTAACCCAATTAATGGCGCGCCATTGGCCATGGCCATATCCATAATTTTGCATATTTTCTCTGCATGGGTTTCACTTAAACTGCCACCAAATACGGTAAAATCTTGCGAAAAGACATACACTAAACGACCATGTATGGTGCCATATCCCGTAACAACACCGTCGCCATAGTACTTCTCCTTTTCCATGCCAAAATCGGTTGATCGGTGCGTTACCAGTTGACCAATTTCTTCGAACGAGCCATCATCCAATAAAAGCTCAAGCCGTTCACGTGCGGTTAGTTTACCTTTTTTATGTTGGGCGTCGATGCGTTTTTGGCCACCTCCTAAAATTGCTTCAGCTTGCTTTTGTTGAAGCAGATTCATTTTATTCATACTACAAAAATAAGCTTTGCCAATCAGATTTGTTGGGGGATTGCTGAAAGTATTTCCATAAAAAAACCGGGCATAGCCCGGTTCTTTATTTTTTATATTCTCTTTTTAGTGGTTTACCTGAATTTTAGCGGCTTTACGTTCGCCATCAAAAATCATTTCAACTAAATACAAGCCATTGGCAAGCTGTTGAACCGGAATTTTCACTAAGTTTTCTCCTTCTTGCGTGCTTTGTTCTTGTGTAGCATATACCGTTTGCCCCATGCTGTTATAAACACGTGCAATAACCGGTTGGTTAGGTTCTGCAAAATAACGAACCATCATGGTTTCATTCGCCGGATTAGGATATATATCCAATTCTGGTTTGTTGGCCATTTCTAATGGTGCTTCTTCGCGGAAGGCAGTAGCCGAGGTGCTAATATTTAACGAGTAGCAAGCATTCGCATTAAACGCCCCATTGTAACCATACACGTAAACAAAATAGGTACTCCCTTTCGTGGCTGAATTGTATTTAATCACTTCGTTGGTTGTACCGCTTAATTGCGATATGCCAATTTGGGTTGTGCCGTTAGATGAATATAAGCGCATGTCGTAGTCTGCGGGTAAATTCCCTAAGGTGATTTGAACTTTAGGTGCCGCATTGGTTGTGGTAAATCGGAAGTAATCTTTATCGGTGCTCGTATTGATCATCGATGAGTAGGTATTGTTGGCCAACAAGGTAATGGCCGTGTTTCGCGTATTATTCGGTTCGTAGGTATTGGTGCATGCCGGAGCAGGCGATGAGGTGGTAAATGTAGTTGTTGTACTCCATGCGCCACTACCCGCTGTACATGTTGCTAATACACGACACTGATAACTTGTATTGGTGTTTAAACCACTTAAAGTATAGGTGGTAGAAACAGTATTGATACTCTGCCATGCAGTATCGGCACTTAATTTATACTGGAATGTATAGCTTAATGCTCCGGTAACGGCTGTCCAATTAATAACGGCACTGTTTAACGTAATACTGCTCGCTGTGGGGGTTCCAGGTACGCCACACAACACAGGGGTTGGTGGGGTGCATCCATTGGATGTTAATAAAGAGGCCCGGCTACCGCCAGCGGCAAATAAGGCATCCATGCGCGTTTTTTGACCGGTGGTGAACATGTACATACAAGCATCATCGGTATAATCCATGTAGTTCATGAATAAATCGCCATTCACACCATTCGCACAAGATACTTTAGGGAAAGTTGGACAACCATAATTGCTACCACCTTGATTGGGGGTATCATTCACTTGGTCGGTTCCGTTACATCCGGTTCCATCGTCGCCCCAAATATGGTAAAGGTTGAGCCAATGTCCAACTTCGTGGGTAGCGGTGCGCCCTTTGTTATATGGCGCAGCGGCCGTACCCATATTACCAGTTGCATTGTAGTTAATTACTACACCATCGGTAGCGGCAGTGCCACCGGGGAATTGGGCATAACCTAAGAGGCCACCTCCTAAATTACAGACCCAGATGTTTAAATAACGATTCCGATCCCATGCATTTACTCCTCCTTGTGCGGTATATTTTACGGCATTGTTGGAACTGAAACTAGTAACCGACGTTGAAACCCGATTAATACCTGTAGTAGGATTTCCATTGGGGTCTTGTTGGGCCAAACAGAATTGAATTTCACAATCCGCAGCCAATCCTTGAAACGGCACGGGAGTATTCAACCAGTCTGTATTCAGTTTGCGAAAATCGTTGTTTAAAATAGTTAATTGCGACATGATTTGCGCATCACTAATATTCTCGGCAGCTGTCCGATAAACAACATGAAATACTACAGGAATTGTTTTGAGGGCTCGCAGTGTTTTGCCTTCTGACACAAAACGAGCGGTCTGTTTTTCAATAGCATCCCGATTAGCCGCATATTGGGCATCGGTTTGAAGCATGTTTAAATGCACATCGTGGCTGGCACATGTACGTTGTTGAGCTTCCATACCCAAGGCCTGTGCCAAAAGTAAACTCAGAAAAAGAACTATTTTTTTCATAGGGGTTTGGTTTGAATGTCAAAAATAAAGGTTTTATTGTTACAATTCGTCCGCTTAATATAACAAAATAGCCGATTAAGTGACTATAAATGCTTTTACATGGTTTATTTAAGCACCTGAAATCGTTCAATATTGCGGCTGTTATCGCGGTTTGATTCCAAAAAGTAAATTCCGTTGCTTAAGGTTGAAATATCCATGCTGTATCGAACCATCCCGTTATCATTCGCTTTGTCTTGAAATTGTTGTAAGAGTTGCCCAGTTACATTATAAATCTTCCAGGTTGTTGGTAAGTCTACGTTGGCATCATACTCAACCAGTAATTCATTTTGAGCCGGGTTAGGAAAGCAGACAAAAGAGAATTCTTTTTCGGTATCGAATTCGTTCGCAATTTCACGAAAGGGGCTTGCTGAGGTCCGCACCGTTAAATTGTAACAAGTTTGATTATTGTTGGCGCCATTAAACCCATATACATGCAAGTAGTAAGTGCTGCCGGTATTTAATAGGTTGTAGTTGATAACTTCTTTGGATAATCCGCGTGTGGCAGATGTTCGAAGGATAGTTAAACCATTCGACCCCAACAACCGCAAATCGTAATCGGCAGGTAAATTATTCAACGTAATCGATACTTTGGGCGATGCTGCCGTTGTTGTAAATACATAAAAATCTTTATCGGTAGCCGTTTGCAACAGGGAAGCCAAACTAACAAATGGGGTAATTGGTTTGGCTTGTTGCCGAATGTCATTTGGTTCGTAGTTGTTGGCACAAAGGGGGGCTATCGTGCTAAAACTAAAAGGTAAACTGTAGTCGCTATAAACATTGCCACACAAAGAACGTATTCGAACAACATAAACCGACGATGCAATTAAGCCACTTATATTGACCGATGTGCCCATAATCCCAGATAGGGTAGTCCAAGTTGTATCATCAGCCTGCTTATATTGAATGGCATAACTACTGCCCACCGCTGAAGCACTCCAGTTTAATGTACACGAATTGGGGTTAATTGTGGCCGCTTGCATATTACTTGGGGCTAGGCAGGCTGAACTCAGCGTAGTAAATTGGCAAATGCCGGAATAATTGCTATTGCTTCCATTACAAGCAGACTGAACTCGGCATTGGTACAAAGTTCCTGATGCCAATCCGTTAAACGTGTAGCTTGTTGTATTGGTATTGTAGCTTGACCAAGTTGTGTCTGAGGCCGATTTTAATTCAATAATATATCCTTGGCTAAAGGCACTTGCCGCCCAACTTACCTCCGCTGATTGATGGGAAACCGCCCCGCTATTTATAGTAGTAGGGCCATCACAATTTATATTCAATGCCAAATTACATCCGGGCGAACTCAGTAACGACGATCGTGAACCCCCATTGGCAAATTGAGCTTCCATAACTAATTTCTGACCTTGGGTAAACATGTACATGCAATTGTCGGGGGTATAATCCATATAGTTCATAAACATATCGCCATTCGGGCCATTATTGCACGATATTTTAGGGAATATCGGACAAGAACTATTCGAGCCAGCTTGGTTAGGGGTGTCTTGAACATCATCGCTACCTAAACAGCCTGTTCCATCATCGCCCCAAATGTGTTTTAGGTTTAACCAATGGCCAATTTCGTGGGTTAATGTTCTGCCTTTATTGTAAGGATAGGTGGCGGTACCCATATTGCCGAAACTCAAGTAATTACAAACAACCCCATCGGTAGCGGCCGGCCCACCCGGGAATTGCGCATATCCTAACACGCCAACCGAGAAATTACAAACCCAAATGTTAAGATAATTATTTCGGTTCCAAGCATTCGATCCGCCACTTGCCGTGTACTTCATGGCGTCGTTTGTTGTGAACCCAGTTACCGCGGTTGGTACACGAACAATACCTGTAGTTGGATTGCCGTTAGGGTCTTGTTGTGCTAAACAAAACTGAATTTCGCAATCGGCAACTAAATTTTGAAAAACGGTTGGCGTTAAGCTCCAATCTGCATTGAGTTTCTGAAAGTCCTGATTTAAGCTGTTTAGTTGCGACATAATTTGTTGGGTACTTACATTTTGCTGTGCAGTTTTGTAAATGATATGGAACACAACCGGTATTGTAATTACAGATCGAGTTTTAGAGGGGGATGCCACATATCGTGCCGTTTGTTTTTGAATGGCATCGCGTCGGGCGTTGTATGAAGCATCTGATGCTTCAAGTTGCTGATGAAGTTCGTCGGTAAAACAACGAATTGTTTGACCTTGCGAGGGCACCACTAAGGCTAATAATAGGCCTGTAAATAACGATTGGAGTTGCTTTTTCATTTTTTTTTAACAAGATAATAAAAAAAAGAGCTCATTTTGGATGAAAATGAGCTCTTTTGAGGGGTAACAAAAATTTGTTAACGTATGATAAATTTTTCCACTTGTCGGATATTCGGCGTAACCACCTCTACAAAATAGATACCACTACTTAATTGTATTTCAGGTAAAAAAGTGGTGTTCTTTCCATCGTGCGTAGCAATAACTGAAAAATGTTGAATGCGTTGCCCTTGTATGGTATACAAGTTGATTGACACCGGTTCGTTGGCTATTGCATGGTAACTCAATTTAAGGTCTTCAGTAATTACTAATCGGTCGTCGTCTATTTCGTCCTCAATACCACTTGTAGGATAATTTTCAATGATTCGCCAATTGCTAGCGCTAGTGGACGTGCTTAAGTGATAACAATTAATGTTGGAAAATTGACTGCTTCTAGCTGGATAAACATAAACAATGTATGTGGCACCTGCTACGGCATTACGAACTATTTCTTCGGTTTGTATGCCTGTATTTTGTGAGATGCCGATTTCACTGCCACTCGTAGTTAGCAATCGAACATTGTAGTTGGCCGGTAAATTACTAAGGGTTACTCTTAAATTAGGTTGATTGTCGCTGGTAGTAATTCGATAGTAATCTTTATCACTTCCTGTTGCAATCATAGAACCTATAGTGATATTTGGGGATAGTATGGTTGCGCTAGCTCTAGTATTATTCGACTCGAACGAATTTGAGCAAGGAATAGGAACTGCCGGTGTGTTGAAATTGAATATGTTCGACCATGTACTAATGCCATTGGCGCAATGTGTTTGAACTTGAAATTCGTAGGTTGTAGTTGGATTTAAATTGATAATTGTATCATTAAGTGTTTCTAAGGTGTCTTGTATCCAGTTTATGTTTGAAATTGCTTTATAGCGTACTGTATACTGTAACGCATAGGGCGTATTCCGCCAGCCAATGATTGCCGTAGTTGGGGATGTAACATTAGCATACAAAGAATCGGGGCTGTTGCAAGGGGTAGGAACTGCTGTTGTTGTAAATGTATACGGGTTTGTAAATGTACTATTTCCACTGTTGCATTGGGTTAATACACGAAACGTGTAACTAGTTAGTTCGGTTAAGTTGGAAAATTGATAGGTGTTTTGAGTTTGAAAAAGGGTAGTCCAATTTGTATCGCTATTTAACTTGTATTGCAACATGTAGTTAACGGCACTCGGCACTGCAGTCCATCCTATGGTAGCCTCAGTATGTGTGATGTTTGTGGCATAAAGCGAGTCGACGAATCCGCATGGATTAGTATTGCATCCGTTTGAACTTAAAATATTCCAACGGGCTCCACCAGGAGCAAATAATGCCGACATACGGGCTTTTTGACCCTCTGTAAAAATAGTCATGCAATTGTCGTAACCATAATCCATATAGTTCATAAACATGTCGCCGTTCGGACCATTATTGCACGAAATTTTAGGGAATGTGGGACAATTGCTATTGTAACCGGCTTGATTAGGCGTGTCATCTACATGGTCGCTACCTAAACAACCTGTACCGTCGTCGCCCCAAATATGATAAAGATTCATCCAATGTCCAATTTCATGGGTTGCTGTTCTTCCTAAGTTGTAGGGATGAAACGACGATCCCCCAACACCAAACGTCATATAATTAACTACTACGCCATCTAATTCAGCAGGGCTTCCTGGGAACGAAGAATAACCTATAGTGCCCATGATGTCGCATACCCATATGTTTAAATATTTATTCCGATCCCAAGCATTATCGCCACCTTGAGCGGTAAACTTAACCGCATCGTTACTCGTAAACACAGATACCGTAGTAGGTGCACGCACAATCCCTGTAGTTGGATTGCCATTCGGGTCTATCTGTGCCAAGCAAAATTGAAATTCGCAATCAGCGGCTAATCCCTTGAAGGCGGCAGGTGTATACGATGTGTCGGCGTTTAATTTCCTGAAATCTTTATTCAAAACGTCAATTTGCGAAAAGATTTGTGCGTCGCTGATATTTTCACCTGCATTTTCATAAATCACATGCACCACTACCGGAATTGTTTTTACACCACGTTGTTTAACAGGGCTTGCAATGTATCGCTCTGTATGCTCCTCGATAGCGGCTCGCTTAGCGGCGTATTCGGGGTTGGTTTGTAACAACATGTTGTTGATGT
>JBIKQE010000274.1:0-2948 GCA_044349815.1 Chitinophagaceae bacterium
TTACGGAGTTATTTGTCGGGAAAAACCATATTGGTTACTGGCGCAGCGGGGAGTATTGGTTCCGAAATAGCCCGTCAGTTAGTTTATTGCAATCCTAAAGCAATTATTTTACTCGATCAGGCTGAGTCGCCTTTATATCATTTAGAATTGGAATTAAGTCATAAATGTTCCTTGCAAAACATCACGCTAAAAGTACTGTTAGGCGATGTAAGTGATATACGTAGCATGGAACGTATATTTAAAGCCGATGCTATCGACATGGTATTTCATGCAGCGGCCTATAAGCATGTGCCGGCTATGGAACTGAATCCTATACAATCGGTTAAAGTGAATGTATTAGGTACCAAATGTATTGCTGATTTATGCGACAAGTATGGTGTAAGTAAGATGGTGTTCATTTCTACCGATAAAGCGGTGAATCCGACCAATGTGATGGGCGCTTGCAAGCGTGCTGCCGAATTGTACATTCAGAGTAAAAATAAATTGTCGTCTACATCTTATATCACAACCCGTTTTGGGAATGTATTAGGGTCTAATGGTTCGGTTATTCCATTATTTAAGCGTCAAATTGCACAAGGCGGACCTGTTACCGTTACTCATCCTGATATAACGCGTTATTTTATGACGATTCCGGAAGCCTGTCAATTGGTACTGGAGGCTGGACTAATTGGAAATGGCGGTGAGATTTTAGTCTTTGACATGGGCGAATCGATGAAAATTATGGATTTAGCCATGAAAATGATTCGATTATCTGGGTTTATACCAAATAAAGATATCCGCATTGAAATAACCGGTTTACGGCCCGGCGAGAAACTCTATGAAGAGTTATTGAATAATGCCGAAGAAGTAATGCCTACCCATCACGAAAAGATAATGATTGCCAAGGTGGCAGAAAATAGCTACGACGTGGTGTCTGCATCTATTCAACAATTAGAAAAAATGGTTGCCGATCAAGCTATTGACAACGATTTGGTAGGGTGCTTAAAATCGCTTATTCCCGAATATGTGAGTCAAAATTCACATTTTCAAGCCTTAGATTAAAGAAACAAGGGCCTTTCTTAATGTTGTTTGCGCTTTACCAAATCAACATAAATTGATTGATTACACACTACCTTAAACAAAGTTAGTTATATTTGCCCTCAATATTCATTTTATGATGCAACTTCGGAGTAAAGATATCCTTCGCGGAATAGGGTTTTTTGCACTCGTTTTTTTAATTTCTTGTGCTAGTCCTAAAAATCTGCGTTATTTTCAAACAGAAGATAATGCGCGTTTGATTGTAGACAGCGTAGCCTATACCTTGCCCAAAATTCAACCAAACGATGTAGTAAGCGTTGATGTTTTTGCCCTTGACCCCGATGTGGTTCGGCCTTTCAACCAACAAGGTGGTGTTTCGTCGGGAGCCTCTGATGCTATTCGGGGCATGCCAAGTGTAGCTGAAAACACCTCGTCGAGAGGGTATTTAGTCGATGTAGACGGGTTTATCGATTTTCCTGTATTGGGTAAAATAAATATTTCGGGTCAAAATCGAATTCAAGTGTCGGACGTTATTCGGGAACGCTTACTTCCTTACGTTAATAATCCGCGGGTCAATGTGTCTATTATGAACCACAAAGTAACCATGTTGGGTGAAATTGGTTCGCCGGGTGTTTATCCAATATCATCAGATCGCTTAACCTTAGATGAAGCTATTGCTATGGCTGGAGATTTGACGACTGTTGCTGTTTTAGATAATATTCGCGTTATCCGTGAAACTAACGGAAAAAAAATAGAGTATCGAGTTAGTATTAAATCACCCGATTTCTTTCGTTCTCCCGTGTATTTTCTTCAAAATAACGATTTGATTTACGTTGAGGTAAATCGTAATGGTGCTGTTGCAGCGAATGTAGCCGCAAACCAAACACGCGCTACCGTATTGATGTCAATCAATTTGGTTATTTCTTTGACTTATTTTGTTACCCGTATATTCAACTAATCCCCACATTTTTCTATGAACATGGAAATGGATAATCAACCGGTACTGGCTACCAATATGCCTGAAGATATTGGTGGAAACGTGAAGATGCTCATGATGAAATGGGTTCGTCATTGGTATTGGTTTTTGTTATCGGTTCTTTTAACATTGATGGTTACGTATTCCTTTTTACGCTATGTAAAGGACACCTTTGAGGTAAAAGCAACTGTTTTGATTAAAGATGAAAAAGGGGGGAGTGGCATGTCCGAATCGGCAGCTTTTGAAGATTTGGGATTATTGAAAGGGTCTAATAATTTGGATAACGAGATAGAAATTTATAAATCTCGTTCCTTGATGATGCGCGTAGTTAAAATATTAGATCATCAAATTTCATATATCGGACAAGGGAATGTAGTTGAGAATGAATTGTACAAAACATCGCCTGTTCGCCTTGAGATTTTGGAGCCAGATTCGGTTAAGTTTTGGTGTAATGGTGAAATATTGATTCGTATTAAATCGGAAAATGAATTTGCTATCGTAGATGAATCGGCTAAGAAAGAACAAGTTTTTCAATTTGGAACACCCTTGAACGGCAAGTTTGCCAAATACCGCGTAGTTCGTTCTTCGCGGCCTATTAAAAAATTCATTAATGAAGAGGTGCGTTTGAAAATATCGCCACTTATTGGCATTGTTGCCGACTATTTAGGGGCGCTACAGGTTGTACCTATTAATAAGTCGGCCAATGTAATTGAGCTAACCATGCGGGGAACTAATGTTGCCAAAGCCATCGACATTGTAAACAATTTAATGATCCAACATAATGTGGATCAAATTGAAGACAAGAACAAAATTTCCTTGAATACCGCAGAATTTATCAGTAATCGTTTGGATTACATCACGGAAGAATTGTCGAGTGTAGAAGGAGAAGCGCAAGGATTCAAACAGCAACATAATTTAGTAGATGTTCAAAGTCAAGCATCGCAAATGATAACTA
>JBIKQE010000275.1:0-2942 GCA_044349815.1 Chitinophagaceae bacterium
AAAAAGAAAATGGAGAACGACCGCTTGTTGTATGAACGCCAACAATCGCTTTGGCGCGACGAAATTGGCTCGAAGGTGGAACTCGAACAACGCGAATTGGCTTACAATGCCTCTAAGATGAATTACGAATCGGGCCAGTTGCGCTTGCAAGAATTAAAACGCCAATTGCAATTCGCCGACCGCCAAAGTAAAAACTCCTTGGCCATGAGTCAATCCATGCTCGGCGATTACGCTGTTAAAAGCGAGTTGCATGGAACGGTGTTTCGAATTTTTAAAGAGGTAGGCGAAATGGTGAATCCGCAAACACCCTTGGCTATTGTAGGCGATGCACAACAATTTTATTTGGAATTGCAAGTAGACGAGAACGATATTGTTCAATTGCAAATCAACCAAACGGTGTATGTAACAATGGACAGTTACAAAGGCCAAACCTTCGAAGCCCGTATTGAACGTATT
This sequence comes from Chitinophagaceae bacterium, assembly GCA_044349815.1. Taxonomy (GTDB): domain Bacteria; phylum Bacteroidota; class Bacteroidia; order Chitinophagales; family Chitinophagaceae; genus OLB11. The sequence goes on from JBIKQE010000275.1 coordinate 457, forward strand.
GGCAGTTTAATGAACGAACGCTCGCGCACTTTTTTAGTGGAGGCCGTGTTTGCAAAAGCCCCACCTCGCTTGTATCCGAACTTAACCGCAGAAGCCAGTATCTTATTGCAAAAGAAAGAGAAGGCCCTAACCATTCCACGTACCTATTTGATGGAAGGTGATTCGGTGCTTATTTCACCAACCGAAAAAAAGAAAGTTCGCGTGGGTTTGAAAGATTACAACCGTGCCGAAATTCTCGAAGGACTTCAAGCTACCGATAAAATATACCGCCCCTAATATGAACCTGCGCCTCCTTATCGATATCGCCCGTTCCTTGTTGCTCGCCCGTTGGCGACAAACCCTGGTGGCCGCTGTAGGCGTAACGTTTGGTATTACCATGTTCGTTACGTTATTAGGGTTTATGCACGGACTCAACGATATGCTCGATGGGCTGATATTAAATCGTACACCGCATATTCGCTTGTTTAAAGAAGTAAAGCCTTCCGAAAAACAACCCATTGAACAAGTGCAAACAACGGGTTATGCATTTATTCGCTCGGTAAAACCCGGCGGTAAAGACAAACAAATTCCGAATGCGTCAGCCATTATTCAAACACTTAAAAACGACAAACGTGTATTAGGTGTTGCGCCCAAAGTAAGTGCCCAGGTGTTTTACAATGTAGGCAATATCGATATCAATGGTGTAATTAATGGCGTGGATGCCTTGGCCGAAGAACGCCTCTTTCATTTTCAAGATTATGTGCCCGAAGGGAATATTCGCGATTTGAATTTAGTGCCCAACAGCATCATTCTTGGTAAAGCCGCCGCCCAAAAAATGTTAGCCAATATTGGCGATGTAATTCAAGTTACTACGCCCCAAGGCGAACGTCAATCGCTAAAAGTAGTAGGCTTCTTTCAATCGGGCTTGCAAGATTTAGATAAAGTGCAAAGCTTTTGCTCCGTGGCCACTACGCAAAAACTCATGGGCAAAGATGCGAGTTATATCACCGACATCAATATCAAACTCCACGACCTTACTCAAGCCCCTCCCATTGCACTTGAGTACATCCGCATTTTCAATACCGATGCCGAAGATATTCAAACCGCCAATGCCCAATTCGAAACCGGCAGCAGTGTGCGTAGCATCATATCGTATGCCGTAGGGGTTACCTTACTCATTGTGGCCGGCTTTGGTATTTACAATATCCTCAACATGATGATTTACGAAAAAATGGATTCCATTGCTATTCTCAAAGCCACCGGTTTTTCAGGCCGCGATGTACAATGGATTTTTACCGCCATCGCCATGAGCATCGGCTTGGTGGGTGGTTTGGCCGGACTCTTCTTTGGATTGTTGATGTCGTATGGTATCGATCAAGTGCCGTTCAACACAGCCGCCTTGCCTACCATTAAAACTTTCCCGGTTAATTACAACCCCATTTTTTATGTCATCGCCATCAGCTTCTCACTCATTACAACCTATTTAGCCGGACTCTTCCCCGCCCGGAAGGCCAGTAAAATAGACCCGGTTATCATCATTCGCGGAAAATAATTATGCAACCCACCGTTCTCGAAGCCCGTAATATTTGCAAGTCGTTCCACGACCCGGTTACGATTCCCATCCTCAACGATGTGTCGTTTGCTATTCAACGGGGCGACTTTGTTTCCGTGGTAGGAAAATCGGGCTGTGGGAAATCGACCTTGTTGTATATCCTCTCCACGATGGACACCGATTATGAAGGCGATTTACTCATCGATGGCGAACTGATGCGAGGTAAGAAAGAAAGTCAATTGGCGCAAGTCCGCAACGAAAAAATTGGTTTTGTATTTCAATTCCATTATTTGCTGAATGAATTCAATGTATTAAAAAATGTCATGCTACCCGGCATCAAAGCTGCACGGTATAGTATGCAAGAAATTGAGTTCCGTGCCATGGAGAAATTGAAAATTCTCGGCATTCACGAACAAGCCTTGAAAATGCCCAATCAATTATCGGGCGGACAAAAACAACGGGTGGCCATTGCGCGCGCGCTCATCAACGATCCGAATATTATTATGGGCGACGAACCCACCGGCAACCTCGATAAAAAGAACAGCGAAATAGTGTTCGATATGTTTGTTCGCTTAGCACAAGAATTCAACCAAACCTTATTGATTGTAACGCACGATATGGAATTCGCGGCCAAAACCAAACGCACCATCGAAATGCAAGATGGTCGGATTATTTCGTAAATAGAGTTCCTTTTTTTTATGCCAATTATTTAATGTCAATCAATCATCGGCCTTAGAAAAATAGCGTTAAGAAAATGAGCATTTTTTGCGACAGAAATAAAAGCAAATGTTATCCGATTAATTTAGAGTATTTGCTTAATCTAACTCCTGAAGACGATTTAAATTAAGAAGTTGCATAGCTTTTTTATTTCCGCAGAAAAATGCCTCATTTTTAGCTATTTTTCGGAAGCCTTGATTTTTTGCTCCACTTTTTTATCAAGAAAAAAGTGGAAACA